>NZ_JAWDIY010000010.1:0-188676 GCF_032380655.1 Diplocloster hominis
TGCGCATTATTGTCTAACTCCATGTATAATCAGCTTCTTTCTGTTTCGACTGATTGTATAATAACATATCATTATATATTGATCAAGTAGTGTGCGACGCAATTCATCCCCCACTTTAGGAGAGGGGGACTTCTTGCTAAGGTTGGTTAAAATTTAATTTTATTTCCATAGTTTAAATCTAACTTGTATAACACTAACCGTTTAAATCTGAAAATTAAAATCTGAAAATTTACATCTTATAAGTTAATCTAATAATTGATTTCCAACAGATTATTTCCAACAGTTTATTTCCATCAGTTGATTTCCAGTAGTTGATTTCCAGCCTATAGTTTCATTTATCTTAAATCTATTTACTGCTAATCTTCACAGATCAAAAAATATCATTGTTCAAGAACCTTTCATTCAGTAACCGTGACGGATAAAGCGGAATCTTACTTTGACCCATAAAAATCTTGATTTAAGCCAGTCCATGGGGAGAATATGGATGATTATGATGAGCTGCAGGGTGATCCTGCTATTTGCCGTCAGAATCTATTGTAAAAAGAATTTATATATACGCGGGAAATCGGAAAAACGAATAAAATCCCCCCTGATTTTTTGAATTTTTGGGATTAATGTATAAAATAATAAACAAAATTTGTATATTTTGTACGTAAAAATAAAAAATAAATAACCAAAAATATACAGAAATAATTTATAAAATAATTTTAAAAAATGATTGACATGGTAAAAGTGATGGTATATCATTATTCTTGTAACAACAAGGTTTGGGAGTTAAATAAAACTATTTTATTAAGCGGCTGATCAACAGCCAAAAAGGGTCAAAAGGCAGGCGCCTTATGATAAATGCAAGAATGAAACACGAGAAACCAGAAAAAGAAGTATTTACGAGGAGGTTGAAAAGATGACGATAGTAAATGAGTTATTTGACCTGACCGGAGAAGTGGCTCTGGTTACGGGCGCCAGCAAGGGCCTTGGGAAAATGTTTGCCGGCACATTGGCCAAAGCGGGAGCAAAAGTATGTCTGTTTTCTTTCGAGCAAGAAGACCTGCAAAGAGCGGAACAGGAGATGAAGGAAGCCGGATATGACTGCATGAGCTTTTTTGGGGATATCACCCACGAGGATGAAGTGCAGCAGTGTGTGGATCAAATCATCGGCCGTTATGGAAAGTTAGACATTCTGGTAAATAATGCCGGTATCGGCCGCTGTAATAAGACACCGGATCAAACTTCCTTACAGGAATGGGAAAGAGTCATTGACATCAATGTGAACGGCAGCTTTATCTGTGCGAAAATCGCGGGAAAAGAAATGTTGAAGCGGAAAAAAGGGAAGATCATCAACATGTCATCCATATCCGGAAAGGTAATCAACAAAGGGGTACACGGCGGTTCCTACGATGTCTCCAAAGCGGCCATCGACGGCCTTACCAAAGCTCTGGCCAGCGAGTGGGCGCAATACAATATCAATGTGAATGCCATCGCTCCCGGTTACTTTATGACAGATCCCAACAAAGAATTCTTTAAGGCGGATCCCGGTTTTTATGATCTGGCTAAGGACCTGATTCCAGCAGGCCATATGGCGGAGCCGGAGGAATTGGCCGGAACCCTTCTCTATCTGGCATCCAAAGCCTCTGCTTATGTACATGGGACGATTATACAGGTGGACGGCGGTTATATGGTTTGGTAGGAGACAACAGACCGGAATCTAAGGAAAGCAAGAGGTGAAGCGTGTGGCCGAAACGTTGTTAAAATTAACCGGCATTACGAAGGAATTCCCCGGTGTACTTGCTCTGAATAAAGTACAGCTGGACATAAAAGAGGCGGAGGTCCTGGCGCTGGTAGGCGAAAACGGGGCCGGTAAGTCCACTCTGATCAAAATATTGACAGGAGCCCTTAAGGGCTGGTCGGGTGAGGTTCTGTGGAAAGGAAAACCGCTGAAAGTGAATCATCCCTGGGAGGCACAGCAGGCGGGTATATCCACGATTTACCAGGAACTTACCCTGTGCCCGGATATCACGGTGGCGGAAAATGTGTTCCTGGGCCGGGAACCGAAGAAACACGGCGCGATCGATTGGGAAAAAATGAACGCCATGACTGCAAAAGTGCTGGAAAAGCTGGAGGTTCATGTACCGCCCACGGAGAAAGTCGGCAGACTTACGGTGGCTACCCAGCAGCTGATTGAGATCGCGAGAGCCCTGACCATGAACGCGCAGCTGATCATCATGGATGAACCGACCTCTTCTCTCTCGGAGCATGAGGTTTCGACCCTGATGAGGATCGTCAAGGACCTGAAAGCAAACGGAATTTCTGTTTTATACATATCACACAAGTTTAACGAGATTTTTGAGATATCGGACCGGATCAGCGTGCTGCGTGACGGGGAATATATCGGGACGGTAAATACTGAGGATGCGAAACTGGACGATGTTCTGGTCATGATGGTGGGACGTACGGTAAATATCCGCTTCAAGGAGCGGACAAATAAGATCGGAGATGTCATCTTCGCGGTAGAGGATCTCACCAGCGCCGGATCATTTGAAGATATCAGCTTTGAACTCCATGAGGGAGAGATCCTGGGTGTCTCGGGCCTGGTTGGGGCCGGGAGAACCGAGGTGGCCAGGGCGATCTTCGGAATCGACAAATCGGATTCCGGGACGATCACCATCGGCGGGAAGAGACAGCCCATGCCCCGAAGTCCGAAAGAGGCGCTCAAGCTGGGGATCGGCTTCTTGCCGGAGGATCGAAAGGACGAAGGGCTCGTTCTGCTTATGAGCGTACAGGAGAACAGTACCCTGACCGCATTGGCGAAGAACCGGCATAATACGGTGATCCATTCGAAACAGGAACGCAGTCTGGTGGAAGAGTACGTAAAGAAGCTGACGATCAAGACTCCTTCCATCGAACAGCTGACGAGGAACTTAAGCGGCGGGAACCAGCAGAAGGTGGTCATCGCGAAATGGCTGGCCAGTGAATCCAAAATCCTGATTTTCGATGAACCTACCCGGGGAATTGATGTGGGGGCCAAAGCGGAGATCTATGATCTGATGAATGAGCTGGTGGCCCAGGGATACGGTATTATCATGATTTCCTCCGAACTGCCGGAGGTGATCGGTATGAGTGACCGGATTCTGGTGATGCATGAGGGCAGGGCAGCGGGTATTTTCCAGAAAGATGCCGTGACGCCGGAAGAAATTATGAGTTATGCAACAGGGGCGGACAGAAATTAGGATGATGTGAAGGAGGCGTTGGTGTTGTGAAAAAAGAAGTTGCGGCCAAAACTCAAAGAGGTGCGGGGCAGACGTTTAAGCATGCGTTAATCAATACCCCGGAATTGACAATCGTTATTTTCATTTTTCTTATTTCCATATTTATTGGAATACAGTCGGATTCCTTTTTCAGTGGAACCAATTTATTAAATATATCCAAACAGATCGCGGTAAACGGGATCATCTCTGTGGGAATGATGCTGGCGATTATAGCGAAAGGCGTGGATCTGTCCGTGGGCTCCATGGTGGGGCTGATCTGTGTCATAGCCGGATCTTTTATCAAGATGGGCCTTCCGGCCTGGGCGGTATTGCTGATCTGTCTGGCAGCCGGAGCCGTCTGCGGCGGAATGAACGGGATACTGATTGTCAGGCTGAAGGTCAAACCGATCATCGTAACCCTGGCGACCATGAACATTTTCCGTGGGATTACCTATGTATATTCCGGTGGGAAATGGACAACTAACCTGCCGAAGGACTTCCTGTTCTTTGGAAACGGGGTGGTGCCGGCCTGTATCCTGGTGCTGGTGCTCATTCTGTTTACGCTGATCATGAAATATACCCAGTTTGGCCGGCATGTCTACGCGATCGGAAGCAACGAGGATTCCGCGAAGCTGGCCGGTATCCGTGTGGACAAGACAAAAGTGATGGTATTCATGGCCTCGGGGATTCTGACCGGGCTGGCGGCAATGATATTCATCGGCCGTACCGGAGCGATCCAGCCTACGGCTGGTGCCGGATATGAGATGGACGCCATCGGTGCGGCGGTGCTTGGCGGGGTCAGCTTTCTGGGCGGAAAGGGAACCGTGTACGGTACGATTCTCGGTGCTATTCTGATGGGACTGATCCTGAACGGTATGACACTGCTAAAGATTTCCGCGAATTATCAGGGACTGATTACCGGATTGATTATTATATTAGCGCTGCTGCTGGATACAGCGAGAGCGATCTATCAGGAAAGGGGGAAGGGACAATGAAGGCGTCGAAGAATACAAAAAAAGGCGGCATATTGACCCGGATGGGATACGAGCTGGCGCTGGTGGCCTTTCTGCTGGTCTGGTTCCTCTTCATGGGAATCATGAAACCCAGTTTCCTCACTCTAAATAATATCGTGACGGTATTGACCCGGATCAGTGAGGTGGCGATTATAGCGGTGGGGATGACGGTGGTTATTATAGCCGGCGGATTCGACCTGTCCGTAGGGACAGTGATGGCCATCGTCCCGGTGGTGATCGGCATCTGTTATGGAAATGGAATGCCTTTCGGGCTTGCGGTGGTACTGGGTATCCTGTCGGCAGTGCTCATCGGGATAATCAACGGGGTTCTGATTGCGAAAGCCAGGTTTCAGCCGATTATCGGGACGCTGGCGACCATGACGGCATTGCGCAGCATTATTTATGTCCTGACGGAAGGGAAACCGGTCAGTACATTTCCAAAAGGTTATGACCAGCTGGCCCATGGCAGTGTTCTGGGAATTCCGATTCCGATCCTGATCCTGATCGCGGTCATCGTCCTGTTTCACTGGATTATGAAATCAACCAAATACGGCAGATTTATATACTCCACAGGCGGGAACCCAAAAGCGACGAATATCGCCGGAATCAGCGTGGACCGGATCACGATCCTGGTATATGTGGTCAGCGCGGTGCTCTCGGCCCTGGCAGGTATCATATTTTCATCCAGACTGATCTCCGCCTCGCCGGACGCGGGAACGAATACGGCGTTTGATGTGGTGACGGCGGTATTGATGGGAGGCACCAGCATCAATGGCGGACAGGGGAATATCCTGGGAACCATGCTGGGTATCCTGATCCTGAATTTTATCATCAACGGCTTCAACCTGCTGGGCGTCAATGCCTACTGGCAGATGATATTTATGGGTATCGTCCTGCTGCTGGCTATCGGGTATGACGCAAAACGCAGAAGCGGTTTTGTATTTTCCAGCCTCTTCAGGCGCAAAAACAGCGACGCATGATAAATGCGGACGGTTACGGGAGGTGGTTGGCGCAAGCATGGAAAGTCACTCGTTCACAACCATTTATTAGTAATATGGAGGAAAAGTATGAAAAAAACAAAATTAGTTACCATGATGGCCCTTGTTTTAACACTGATTATGATTATGACGGGATGCGGCAGCAAAGCGGAAGAACCGGCTGCACAGCCTGCGGCAACTCCGGCGGCAGAGGACAAAGACACGCCTGCGGCAGAACCGGCAGCATCCGATGATGCGCAGAAAAGCGCAGCGGACCGTGAACCTTATAAGATCGGTATCGTAGTAAAACAAATGGGAGCCCCCTATTTTGACTATGCGGCAGAGGGTGCCAAAAAAGCGGCGAAAGATTTTAATGCGGAGATCATTTCCTACACCGGACCGTCCTCAGAGGATGTCAACCAGGAAATTACCTTTATCGAAGACCTGATTACACAGGGAGCGGACGCGATTCTTGTATCCACAGCGGATAGTACCGCTATTATACCTACCATCAACAAAGCCATGGAGGCCGGTGTCGCCATCTTTACCTTCGATATCGACGCACCGGACAGCGACCGGTTATTCTGCGTGACCGCCGGTAATCCCGAAGAGAGCGGCGCGGCGATCGGCGACAGCCTGGTCAAGCTGGTTGAGGAAAAGGGCCAGGTGGCGCTGCTTACCGGCGGACTGGGATCTGAGACATTGAACCGCCGTCTGGACGCGATCAAAGGTGTGCTTTCCAAGTATCCGGACATTGAAGTGGTAGCCACAGAAGCGTGTGATGACAATTTTGAAAAATGTGTTTCCCAGGTTGAGAACCTGATCCAGACCTATCCCGACTTAAAAGCGGTGGCGGGTGTGTCCTCGGTAAATCCTCCGGCAGCAGCTATGGCCATTCAATCTGCCAATAAGACGGGACAAATCATGTCGATCGGCATCGGTATGCCTTCCCAGTGCGCGGAGTATATTGACGCAGGCGTGATTCCGGAACTTACCCTTTGGGATCCCGGCGTAATGGGATACGATGCGGTTGCGGCGGCCGTGAATTATATGGATACCGGCAAGCTTCCTCAGAATAATGAAGACTATGGTGAGTACGGCGGGAAACTGATTGTGGAAGATGGCAGCTCTGTGGGATACATCCCCAGCATTATTTTCACAAAAGAAAATGTACATGATTATGATTTCTAATAACTGACTGCATTTCAGACAGGACCTATATGTGCGGAAAAACGCACGAAAGGAGGAAAATATGAAAGAATTGAGAATGGGGATTGTGGGAGCCGGGATCTGGGGCGAGACACATGCCAGTATCTATAATGAACATCCATTTGCCAGGACGGTGGCAATCTGCGATAAGGACCGTTCCAGGGCGGAGGCTCTGGCAGCCAAATTCGGTGTGGAAGAAGTATATACGGATTACAGGGAAATGGCAGCAAAATCCAGCTGCGATGCGATCGCTATCGTGACACCGGATTTCCTGCACGCGGATATTGCGATTGCCTGTGCGGAGGCGAAAAAGGATCTGCTGATCGAAAAACCGCTGGCCACCACCCGGGACGATGTCTATCGTATGATGGACGCTTTTGACAAAAATAAAGTACGGGTGATGGTGGACCTGCATAACCGCTGGAATCCTACGGTCAATACGGCAAAACAGCTGATCGAGGCGGGAGATCTGGGAACCCCGTACAGTGCCTACGGAAGGCTGAATGACATCAAATGGGTGGCTACGGATATGCTTTCCTGGTCGGCGCAGTCCTCGATCCTCTGGTTCCTGGGCAGCCATTGCCTGGATACCTTAAGATTCCTGATGAATTCGGAAGTGGAGCGTGTCTACTCCGTATCCCGGGAGGGCGTGTTAAAAGATCTGGGTGTGGATGTGCCGGATATGTATCTGACCACCCTGGAATTCAAGAGCGGAGCCATCGCGCAGATGGAGAGCGGCTGGATTACGCCCAACGCCAATACCTGTATTAATGATATCAAGTTTACTGTTTTAGGAACGGAAGGTATGGTAAATATCGATTGTTCCAGCCATAACATGATCCAGGCGGTAACAGATAAGAAAGTGGTGACCCCGGATATCATTGTCCGCAATAAGGTGGACGGTAAGGTAAAAGGATTCGCCTACGAGAGCATCCGCTCCTTCGTAGACCGTATTCTGGACGGCAAAGAATTCCTGGTAACGAAAGAGGACGCAGCCAACACTTCCCTGGCGCTGCTGGCCGTGATGGAATCCGCTAAGACGAGAGAACCCGTCGTAGTGAAATACTGACAGATCCAGGGATCTAAGGAAAAAAGGATGAAAAGTAAATTTGATCTAACGGGAAAAGTAGCTGTAGTGACAGGAGCAGGGCAGGGGCTGGGGGAATCCTTTGCCCGCTCCCTGTCCCAAGCGGGGGCGGAAGTATTCCTGATGGCGAGAAACCAGGAAAGACTTAAGAGAACGGCCCAAAAGATCAGCCAGGAGACCGGAAACCGGACCTATACCTGTGTACTTGATATCACCAGGGAACAGAGTGTGGCCGAGGCCTGCAGTTATGTGATGCAGACGGCAGGTCATCTGGATATTCTGGTCAACAATGCCGCTGTGGGCAGGAGTGATAAGCCTCTTGTGGAAGAAAGTCTGGATGAGTGGAACGCGATACTGTCCACAAACCTGACGGGAACCTTCCTGATGATGAAACACGCTGGAAAAATCATGATTGGACAAAAAGCGGGCAAAGTGATCAACCTGGCCTCCATGACCGGTAAAGTGGCGATGCGTAATCCGGTAATCGGCGCCTATGATGTGTCAAAGGCCGGAATCGAATGCCTGACGCGGCTGATGGCGGGGGTATGGGCAGAACACCACATCACGGTAAATGCGATCTGTCCGGGCTATTATATGACGGATATCAATAAGGAATATGTGAAGGAACATCCTGAATTTTATCAGGATTCTCTGGAGCAGATCCCGCTTAGGACCTGGGGAAAACCGGATGATATCGGCGATATCGCCGTATTTCTGGCCTCTGAAGCGTCGGATTATATGACCGGAGCCACGCTGGTAACGGACGGCGGCTACACGGTTTGGTAAAGGAGGAGTGCGTTAATATGCGGCTGAAAAATAAAATAACCGCTGTGACCGGAGCCGGAAGCGGAATTGGAAAAGCGGCGGCACAGACATTTGCCAGAGAAGGGGCAGTGGTCCTGCTTCTGGAAAAGGATGAAAAGGCAGGCCGGGAGGTCGAACAGGAGATTCTGTCCGCGGGAGGACAGGCCGAATTTTACGGATTGGATATCTCCGACTGGAATGCGGTACAGACGGTATTTGCCGGGATTGATAAGCGGTACGGAGGAATAGACGTCCTTTATAATAACGCCTCGGTATTCTGGGGAGAACTGGACAACACGATCGACAAACTGGATGTGGATATTTTTGAGAAAATCATCCGGATTAACCTGTTCGGTATGATGTATTGTTCCAAAGCTTCCCTGCCGTTACTGCGCAAACGGGGAGGCGGTTCCATTATCAACACCTCATCCAGCTGCGGGCTGATCGGTATACCGGGCTGTGATTCCTACAGCGCTTCCAAGGGGGCCACGATCTCCCTGACCAGATCCATGGCAGTAGAGTTCGGGCCTGAAAAGATAAGGACCAACTGTATCGCGCCGGCGGCGATTCATACGCCTATGATCTATGAAAGTGATCTGAATAAATCCACCTTTGACGAACAGCATTTTCTGAACGAGGGTACTCCGCTAAGGCGCTGGGGAACGGCCCAGGATATCGCCAATATCGCTCTGTTTCTGGCCAGCGATGAAGGCAGTTATATGAATGGGGCTGTTCTGGTTGCGGACGGAGGGATCACGGTTTCCTGATAGTTGCTGGTTGCTTTGCGAGGGGTGGGGCCGGGAAGGGAAAGGGCGCGGCCGGGCGGAACCAGGCGGGAAATCTCTTGGGGACTAATCACTTCGGCCGGGCCTAAGAACGGCTAACTCCGAAGGCAGGAGAACCTCTTATTGGCAGAGCCCGGAACAAACTCGCCAAAGGACGGCTCGGACAGTGTTCCAGGCCCTGCGAGGTTCTCCTGACTTCTGCGTAAGCCGTTCTAAGGCCCGGCCTCAAGTGATTAGTCCCCAAGAGATTTCCCGCCTGGTTCCGCCCGGCCGCGCCCTTTCCCTTCCCTGCTTTACTTAGGGCCTGCTTCCATGGTCTATTGGTTGTGCGGGTATGTACTGTAGATTCTTATATTGGATAGGGAAGGGGCGGGCGTTGTTGGTATGTAAGGTGTTTTGATGAATGCTTCCTTTTTTAGGGTATCATTCCTGTTTTAGTAATATGGTAAGCTTGTGAAGTGTAATGGGAAATGAAATTAGGGAGTGCGCTTTTTGTAGGCTGCAAACAGGTTATTTTTTTGCTGATGATCTGCTTTTCTTAAAGACCGGCCTTTAGGTCGGAAGAGTAACGTTGGTTCTTATTTTACAATTCTGATGTTATCTGATTTTATTGTTTTTATCATTTTTATAATTCTTATTTTACCAGCAATTTCCGTCTCCGGAGGTTGCTTTTTTATTGGAAGTTGTTTATAATATCTTGTATACATAATACAAAGGGGGAGGTTGAACCGAAAGGGGTAAACCATCCCTTAGAGGGTAGCTTACTATTTAATTATAAGGGATACTTGTATGTGCGGGAAAACGCGCGTATGGAGGAATATATGAAGCGGATCGAATTAAAGGCAATGGGGAAAATTAATCTGGGGTTGGATGTGCTGGGGATCAGGACGGACGGCTATCATGAAGTGCGTATGATCATGCAGACGGTGCGTCTGTTTGACCGGATTGAGTTGGTGAAGAAAGACAAACCGGGGATCACGGTTAAGACGAATCTGTATTATCTGCCGACTAACGAAAATAATCTGGTGTATAAGGCGGCGCGGATGTTGATGGATGAGTTCGGGATTGATACCGGTGTGGAGATCCGGCTGGAGAAGCACATACCGGTATCGGCGGGCATGGCTGGAGGCAGCACCGACGCGGCCAGTGTGCTGTTCGGGATGAACCAGATGTTCCGGCTTGGCCTGTCGAAAGAGCAGCTGATGAAACGGGGAGTCGGGATAGGGGCAGATGTCCCTTATTGCGTGATGAGGGGGACGGCCCTGGCGGAAGGGATCGGAGAAGAGCTGACAGCCCTGCCGCCTATGCCGGAGTGCCAGGTGCTGATTGCGAAGCCGGGAGTCAGCGTATCGACAAAGCTCGTCTATCAGCGGCTGGACTCCAAACCGATCAAAGAACATCCGGACATTGACCGGATACTGGAAGGAATTCGAAATCAGGATCTGAATATGGTGGCCGGAAACCTGGGGAATGTGCTGGAAACGGTAACGGTTCCGGAATATCCGGTGATCGCACAGATCAAAAAGGTGATGATGGATTATCAGGCGCTGAACGCCATGATGAGCGGCAGCGGTCCCACCGTGTTCGGGCTGTTTGATGATCCGGGGAGAGCAAGAGCTGCTTATCAGAAGTTAAAGAACGGGCCGTTGGCGAAACAGGTATATCTGACAGGCGTATTTAACACGAGGAGGTAGACGATGGACGATTTTTTGAAAGTAACGATGAATGAATATCTGCCGCTGCGGGATGTGGTATTTAATACCCTGCGCCAGGCGATCCTGAAAGGGGAGCTAAAGCCTGGGGAACGTCTGATGGAAATACAGCTGGCAGACCGGCTGGGGGTCAGCCGTACGCCGGTGAGGGAAGCGATCCGTAAGCTGGAGCTGGAAGGCCTGGTTGTGATGATTCCCAGAAAAGGGGCGGAAGTGGCCAGCATTACGGAAACCGATCTGCAGGATGTGCTGGAAGTGCGGCGGGCGCTGGAAGAGCTGGCCGGAAGCAAAGCCTGTGAGCGGATTACGAAGGAAGAGCTGGTAAAATTAAAAGAGGCCTCGGCTGAGTTTGAAAAGATTATCGATACCGGAGACCTGACCATGATCGCGGACGCGGATATGCATTTCCATGACATTATCTATCAGGCCACCGGCAATGCCCGCCTGAATCAGATATTGAATAATATCAGGGAGCAGATGTACCGTTACCGTATGGAGTATCTGAAGGATTACAAACGCCATGCAAAGCTGGTGAAGGAACATGAGAAAATTATCTCCGCGTTAAAGGCCGGCAATCAGGAAAAAGTACGTGACGCGATTATCGTTCATATTGACAACCAGAAAAAGGCGATTGAGAAGTCGCTGAAGGATTAGGAATAATATTTCAGAAATTACATAAGATACCAGTAAATGAGGATAAGACTTGTCTTATCCTTTTTTCTTTTCGGAAAAAGACATGATTTGTTATGATTCACAGTTAAGTGGGAGGGGACAGGAAAGGGGATTATCTGATGGGACAGGACCAAGAAAAACAAAACAAAAAGGAACAGGAACAGAATTTATCAAAAGACCTGCAAAAAAATCTGGAGCTTTTTAACCGCCTGTTTCAGGACTGCGACGATGTGATCCGCAGGCCTATGCGGCTTGGACGGGATCAGAAGGTAGACTGCTTCGTAGCCTATGTGGAGGTGGCAGTCAGTAATATGATGCTGCAGGATTCGGTGATCGGCAAGCTGATCAATCGGATGTGGGACATGACCAGAGACGAAATTTATGAATATATCCGCTGCAATGGCCTTGGAATCTCCGATGTAAAAGAACTGCCGACCATGGAGACCACAGTCGCCGCGCTGATGGCCGGCAATGCGATTATGTTTATCGACGGCTATGACAAGGCCATCAAGATCAGCAGCAAGGGATACCCCAATATGGGTGTGCCGAAGGCAGAGTCGGAGAAAGTGCTGCGTGGGTCCAAGGAAGGTTTCGCGGAGGCGGAAAAGGTGAACACAGCCCTGATCCGGAAGCGGATCCGGGACCCGAGGCTAAAGGTCAAGGAACAGCCTATCGGCCAAAGATCGAATACCATGGTGGCACTGGTCTATATGGATGACCTGGTATATCCAAGCCTTCTGGAAAATATCACGTCGCGTCTGTCGGAATTTGAAATCGACGGGGTACTGGACAGCGGCGTAATCGAGCAGCTGACGGAAGAGAACTGGCGGTCCCCGTTTCCGCAGTTTCAGACAACGGAACGCCCGGACCGGGCGGCCATGGCTGTTTTGGAGGGAAGGGTGGTGCTGATCTCCGATAATTCCCCGGTGGCATTGATCCTGCCTACCAACTATAACAGCTTTTTTCAGGCCAGCGATGATTATTATAACCGGTTTGAAATCGTATCGTTTATCCGTATTCTCAGGTATGTGGCAGCGGTTCTGGCTATGGGGCTTCCGGGCCTTTATCTGGCAGTTACCGGTTTCCACACACAGATCCTGCCCACGGAACTGATCCTGTCCTTTGCGGAAGCCAGAAGCGGGGTACCATTTCCGGGGGTTGTGGAAATCCTGTTAATGGAGCTGGCGTTTGAGTTACTCCGGGAAGCGGGAGTCCGATTGCCGGGAGCGATCGGCAACACCATCGGTATCGTGGGAGGTCTGATAATCGGTCAGGCGGCGGTCACTGCCAACCTGGTCAGCCCTATCGTCGTGATCGTGGTTGCGCTTACGGCCCTGTGCTCCTTTTCTATTCCCAATGAAGAGTTCTCGACTGCGTTCCGGCTGTTGAAATTCTTTCTGATCTTCATGAGTGCCTGGCTTGGGATCTACGGATGGATGGCGGGATTACTGGCGATACTGATCCACTTATCCCAGCTGAAAAGCTTTGGAATCCCTTACCTGATGCCGTTTGTCGCATCGGATATGAATTCCTATCACGATGAACGGGATTCGATCGTGCGTGCGCCGGTGTTCCGCATGATCAGACGCCCCATTTTCGCACGGCGGGATGCCCGGGTCCGGTTCCGGGGAAAACACGGGGATAAGGAGTGAGTAAGCAGATGTTTTCAAATAACCGCCGGATCTCGCTCCGGCAATTAAAAAGAATGATGGTGATGGAACTGATCGGGATTACCGGACTGGTAATCCCGGGAATCACGGTTGGGGCGGCCGGCCGTGACGGTGTGGTAGCCATGGCGGCAGGGTTGGTTTTCGTAACCCTCTATGTTTTGCTGCTATGCCAGCTGGGGCGTAAGATCGACGGGGAGTATATGCAGTATGCCAGAAAGCGCTGCGGGCTGATCGGTATGGATATCATCGGCGCGTTTTATCTGGTACAGCTCTTATTTTCCGGGGCCTTCGCGGCCAGGCTGTTAGGGGAAGTAGTCCGGCAGGTGCTTCTGCCGGATACATCCGTACAGATTATCATGATCGTACTGCTGGTGCTGGCGGTATATGCGGCCGCCGGCGGTATGGAGGGCAGGGCCAGAATGACGGAGATTTTGTACTGGATGGTTCTGGGGCCGGTCATTATAATGCTACTGTTTACGGCCAAGGATCTGGACTTCGATAACCTGGCCCCGATCTTCGTCAGCACGGTTCCAAAGGTGTTAGCGGGAGGATACGGTGTTTTGATATTTTTCAGTATTCTGGGTATGATGCTGTTCATCATTCCATTTATGAAGCGGGATGCCAGGATATACAGGACCACCATGCATGGAGCGGTGATCGTGGGACTGTTTAACCTGGTATTCATCCTGCTGGTAGTCAGCGCCTTCGGCGTGGGCGGCACATATGCCAAGAACTGGCCGATCATCTCCCTGATGACCATCGTGCGGACACCCCTGAATGTGCTGGGCCGATTTGATACCATACTGATAGTGATATGGCTCGTGAGTATTTTTACATTTGTAAATTCCTGTATTTTCTATAGCAGTCTGGTTATCCAGCAGCTCATCGGGAATGAAAAAATGCATATTTATCTGATCCCGTTCGCGGCAGTCATTCTGCTGCTGGCCAGCTGGGCGGATAACTATCAGTCTATCTATCAGACCTATATGAGTTATATGAAATACATCGGGATGCCGGCGGCCATTGCCATTCCGCTGCTTCTGCTTTTTTTGGAGTGGATTCAGGGCAGACGAAAGGGGGCGAAGAGATGAGAAGGATCGGCGTTATCCTCTGTATGGGAATGATACTGATGCTGACGGGATGCGGCAGAAAAGATGAGCTGGAAGACAAAGCTTTTGTGCTGGCCCTGGGAGTGGATCATACCCGGGAAGGTCTGTATGTGACCTATGGATTTCCCAAAACTTCAGACAAAGGCAGTGATTCCGGGGACTCTTCCGACAAGACCTCCGGCGACCTGCCGGAAACCGGGATAACCGCGGCCAGCCTGTATGAAGCGGAGAAAATATATGATCTTCGTTCGGATAAACACCTGGATTATTCGCATTTGAAAGCTATCGTACTGAACCGGGAGATTTTTTCTGATACCAGGCAACTGCTGGAACTGCTGGAGTATTTTGAAAAACAGGAGGCATTCGCCCGGAGCACGAAAATATTTCTGGGAGATGAAACAGCCACGAAGATCGTGGCCGGGCATGACGATGCCGGTGGTTTTCTGAACAATATGTACGAAAACGGAGACTATCTGACGGAGGAAAAGGCCGTTACCCTGCAGGATTTGCTGAATCACTGGCACAATCAGGACCGCGTTCTTATGATCCCGGTTGTGGATATAGATGGGAAACAGATCGCGGTGACTGCCTACGGAATCTGTTCCCGCCTCGCTTATATCGGAGAGCTCAGTGTGGGGGAAAGCGACGTGATTTTCTTTGCACGGGGAGTGAAGGCTCCCTTCAGTTTTCAGACCCAGGAAGGAAATATGATCGAAGTGCGGAACAACCGCATAGAATCTGTCTTTGACCAGGAGGACACACAGGTAGTGTATAAACTGAAGCTAAGTGGAAAAGCAAGGGTTGTCATCGGTGATACAAACAGTCATGATACGGTTGGACAGATCGAGCAATCCGCCATAAAGCAGATGGAAACCAGGATACGTGAGATCTACGGTCTGTGGCAGCAGGAATACCAGGTGGATCTGCTGGACAGCTACCGGACCGTAGGCAGCAGAAGCCGTAAGATCGCGCTGGATTATCGGGACCGGCAGCAGGAATATGAACAGGCGATCCGCTTGATTCCTACAGTTTCGCTGAAGTTTGAATAAAAAACAGCCGCTAAGTGCTCATAGCTAAAAAATAATAAAATATCTGTATAGAAAACAGTCGATAGGGCAATTCTCCTGATAGGACAAAAAACAATTATATTTCCATCAGGAGGTTTACATAATGAAACTTAAAAATAATCTTTTCGTAGTTATCCTATCTCTTTTTCTGGGCTTCACCGCTGCATTTCTGACAGCTGAAAAGACGGAAGGAGCGCAGCAGATCCAGCAGGGAATCGCCAGTCAGATCATCCGCTTTCACGTCATTGCCAACAGTGATACCGACCAGGACCAGGCCCTTAAATTAAAAGTAAAAAGTGAAATCGTCCGTTATATGCAGTCGATTCTGACCGATGCAGACGATATCAATCAGACCCGCAATATGATTCAGGCCCATCTGAATGATATTGTATTACTGGCCGAAACCATCATTCAGGAAGAGGGATACCAATATCCGGTAACGGCCAAACTGGAACAGGCTTATTTTCCCATCAAGACATACGGAGACTGTACATTTCCGGAAGGATATTACGAAGCTTTACGAGTGGAAATCGGTAAAGCCCAGGGGAAAAACTGGTGGTGTGTCCTCTACCCGAATCTTTGCTTTGTAGATGCTGCCCACGCAGTCGTACCGGAGGAAGAAAAACAGATGCTGAAGAACGTCCTGACGGAACAGGAGTACGAATCTGTCACTGGAGAGCCGGAGGTCAGGATCAGTTTTAAGTATTTGACGTTTCTGAATAAGTGACCGGAATGTTAATCGTCAGATTTTCTGTGTAGTGCTTCTCTGTTACGATTCACGGCCAACTTTGGTAAATGGGGATTTAGAGAGGGGACTGGCACTTTTCGGTAGGAAAGCTAAATTTTCAAGAAACTGCGTAGAGAAAAGGGCCTGTCCCCGGATGCTGACTGGAATGATCCATCCTTCGCGGGAAGCACTCGCTTTATTTCCCCGGATAAGCCAACGTCCGGGGACAGGCCCCTTTCTCCACGCAGTTACTTGAAAATTTAGCTTTCCTACCGAAAGGTGCCAGTCCCCTCTCAAAATCCTCATTTACCAAAGTTGGCCGTGAATCGTAACGCTTCTCTCGATCATCGTGGGATTGACAATGATTTGTTCCAAGGTTTGGCCGTCTGTCGGTCTCCCCCTTAAACTACTTTTAAACAGCAGAATTACGTTTTCGGACAATTTATCCATAGTTTGATTTTCTGAGATACAATCAAAGAGGATCTGGCAATGACATAAAAGAGCGGGAAATAAACTGTACCAGTCAGACTCGCGGGATAGTGTCTATATATGCCGTTCTTTCTGATAGTGTTTTATTTTTTCTGACATCGGCTTTGCTATGAAATATTTAACTTCTATACAAAATAGGCTTTTTGTGCTATTATTAATAACAATCTTAAGCAGTTGATATGGCTGCATTCTCTATTTTTTATTTAAAACTCTAACCGCATAGCGCTCGCTATTGCCAATTTCCAGTGATTTTATTATACTTAAAGGAGGAAAATGAATGAAGAAAACACGGACAATTTCAGAAAGTTACGAGGCATTAAAAGCGATAATGCCGCGGAGAATCCGGGAGGAATTTGACCAGATTGAATCTGGAAAAAGGCTGCCGGAGCTGTATTATGATTTGCCGTTCAAGAAAGCCTTT
Organism: Diplocloster hominis; assembly: GCF_032380655.1. Lineage (NCBI taxonomy): Bacteria > Bacillati > Bacillota > Clostridia > Lachnospirales > Lachnospiraceae > Diplocloster > Diplocloster hominis. Next base: position 16,988 of record NZ_JAWDIY010000010.1, read on the forward strand.
CACCCGGATAATCACCCTGACCGGGTGACAAAGATCTTCCGGTTGATCTTTCATCAGGATCTGGTTGTACTGGGATCCATGAATACGGAGCCGCCGAAGGTATCTATATATTCGAAAAACACGATTCTGGACCATTTGGCCCGGATGTCGGATGAAGGTATCTTTGATATGGAGATGCAGCGGAAAGCCCAGGAATTTGTCACCGAGAGAATGGACGTGTATGTATCGGATCTGATCATGCTGCAGTATTCTGTGGAAAAAGGGAAGAAAAAGTCCCAGATGGGTTTCCAGGATATCCCTACGACTTATGCGGTTGTATTCATGAAGGAGAGTCCGGTCCAGTTCCAAAGCAACAACAGTTTTATCCACTATCGCAAAAATGAGACGGATACAGGAGTGAAACTGTCCGAGCTGTCCCGTGTGGTATATGTTGAACTGGATAAGTGTTTAAAACAGGTTTTGGAGCGAAGATGTCCGCCGGAGCTTGAAGAATTGGGCAGTTTCCTGGCCTTCCTGGCGGATGTAAATGGGGACCAATTTGGTATAAAAGAGGATGTGCCCAATGGGAAAATGTATCAGGAAATCCGGGAAGAACTTCGCAGCATGGCGAAGAATAAAAAGGAGCTGATGTCGATGTTGACCGAAAAATATGAAGCAGATATCCGTTTTTCAGAGCTGAGTCAGGCCAGAAAAGAAGGTATGCAAGAGGGCTTGCAAGAGGGCTTGCAGGAAGGCTTGCAGGAAGGAATAAGGGTATGCATATCCCTGTGCAGGAAAGTGAATAAATCGCAGGATGAGACGATTCAGGAAATCATGAAGGAATTCCGATTATCGTCGGACGAAGCGAAAGAGGCAGTCCGGGTTTACTGGTGAGCCGGATAAAACTTTGATCTTGTGATTGGATTATGGCCTAAAACTTTAAAAGGGTGCGGCGTTTCTTTTATATTACCCGATTTTTTAATCTATCTTTTTACAGCAGTTGATACGAACAGTTCTTAACAGCTATGAGCCCTTAATGCCCGTATTTTTGGCATTTACGTGCGATGCATGAAAAATAATCTAAAGTCAGCGGTGCTTTTTTAAGTGCTGTTATTTCTTAATTTCTCTTTATGTAATCTCTTAGTAATCTCTAACCGCATTGAAGAATGTAACATTAAATGCGAAAGGCCCCGGAGCCCTATCCGGGAAGCCGATCGCATTATTTTTTTCCTTATCTATATGCTAAAAACCGCGAAAGAGAGGTGAAAACGTGAGCAGGTACAAGTATTTGACGCTGGCAGACCGCATAAGGCTGGAGCGCCTCTACCAGAACGGCGACCGCCCGCAGGACATAGCCGACGCGATCGGCGTCCATGTGGCGACCGTCTACAAGGAACTGAAACGCGGCGACACCGGCGAGCTCGACCGCAACATGCGGCAGGGGTACAGCGCAGAACTGGCCCAGCGCCGCCTCCAAGAGAGCTTTAAGTGCCGAGGGAGACGGGCCAGAGACGCAGAACCGGAAACCCACAAAGAGCACGCGACCATATAAGCGGCCCCGGAGGATCCCGGAGATACCGGGCGGGGCATACCAAGAAAGGAGCGAAACAATGACAAACCCGAACGACTTCAAGTATGACGCCGACCTTCTCTGCAAAGCGTCATTCCCGGCCATAAAAGAGGCAGACGGGAAACTCTGCATTGTGGAGGTGGCAGTCTACCGGCTCAACGCCGTGGCCGTCACCAGCTACATGCTCGACGGCTTCGAGCCCCTGCTCCAGTTTATCGGCCTGAGCGGGACAGATACCTACATAACACGGCACGAAGTAGACGACCTCGTGACCGTCGTTCACATCAGGAAGGAGGCAGAAGCATGGCAGCATTGAACGAAATCGCGAGAGAATACGCCGATGAGCTCCGGGACGGGATCGCATGGGTGATCGTCTGGAAAACCGGCCGCAGCTGGAACGCAACGGCCGTCTGGCTCGATCCTGACTCTGACACCTTCGAGTCCTACGACCTCGACACCGCCCGCGAAGTTCTGGAGAAGGATCCGGGGGCCGTCATGCTGAACGGCTACTACTGCGGCCACTTCGGCGAGGACATGACGGTGGCCGAGCTGGCGAGAGGGATCCGCTGGCACTATGAGAACGGCTACAACAAGCTGGACGGCTGCGACGCCTTCCCACCTGAGCCCCTGCCGCGCCCGGCAGACCTCCCGGCAAATATTCCATGGTACGGCAAGGAAACCAGCGCAGAGCCGGATCCCTACGTCTACGACGGCTACATGAGCCCGGAGGACTTCGAGAACTGGTGCGACCTCGTGGCAGCAGACGAGCGGCAGCAGGCAGAGAAGCCTCCCGACAGCATGACGCTGGAGCTCACGATCACGCCGGAGACTGCCGCTCCCTTCCTCAGCGCTGCGCAGGAAATGATCGAGCGGGCCAAGGCTGCGATCCAGAAGCTCGCCGAGCAGCTGGTGGAAATAGCGAGGACAGCGGCTCAGATCGTCTGCAACTATGTGAGCAAGTTCGTGGACGCCCTACTCTACAACGCAAACGACCACCCGAAGTGGTGGCACCTATATAAGCACGCCAAGAAGGCGCGAACCCGGAAAAAGTACCGACGGCGACTCATGCAGCAGCTCGTCACGAAGCTGGCCGCTGCCGGCGGATAAGGAGGTGATCACATGGCTAAAAGCACGCCATACCGAGTCTGCCCGTATTGTGGCAGCAATCTGGATCCCGGCGAGCGCTGCGACTGTCAGGAAAAGAAGCTGAAAGCCGCAGAGGCCGAGGCAGCCGAGAGCGCCGGGCAGCTGGCGACGAGCAAAGAGGCCAGAGGCCGACGCGAGCCCGTTCTCGCTCCCGGAGCGTAAGCGCACGCTACGAGACATGCAAAGAGTGCGGGCTCGAATGGAATGTAAGCAAGCAGGCCGTGATCCCATGGTACGGCTACCGGTGCCCGTGGTGCCGGGCAAAGTATAAACGGCCGTGAGAGGCCGACAAGTGAAAGGAGCGAACATATGAGAAACGAGGTTATTTTTGACAAGAGCGGGATCCCCGACATTATGGTGGCGTTTACACCCGACGAGCTGGGCCTCCCGGCAGAACTGAAAGGCCGCAAGGTGGAGGCGTACCTGATCGGCAAGTACCCGGCGACCATGATCGACGGCGTGCCGCACTCTCTCCCCTTCCAGAAGCCCGCCGTGGACGTAAACCACGACGAAGCGATCCGACTCTGCGAGGCCAAAGGCCCCGGCTGGCACCTGACCACAAACGACGAGTGGGCCGCGCTGGCACACCAGAGCCGCAAAAACGGCACCCTCCCCCGTGGCAATACCGACAGCGGCAAGAGCCACAGCCACCCGGAGGAAACCGGCACTACATACGAGGGCGGCTACGGCAAGACGCTGACGGGATCCGGCCCGGTGACATGGAACCACGACCACACGGCCGAGGGCGTCGCTGACATGTGCGGCAACGTCTGGGAGCACGTCGGCGGGATCCGCTTCGTGGACGGCAAGGTGCAGGTGATACCGAGGAACGAAGCGGCAGCAGGCGCGGATCAGTCGAAGGACTCCCCGGAGTGGGTGAACATCTACACAGCGGACGGGGATCCGATCTACTACGAAGTGACAGACGACGAGATCTGGCTCAGAGCGACCGAACCGGAGGACAAGGACTACTGCGGCGTGAACTTCACCGATCTGGAGCCCGGAGAGGTGGACAACCTCGACGAGCTGATCCGGCTCGGCCTCTACCCTGCCGACGGCTACGAGGGCAGCGACTACTTCTGGCTGGACACCAACGGCGAGCGCTGCGTGGCTCGCGGGGGCAGCTGGGCCTACGGCGCGGGCGCGGGCGTGTTCTGCCTCTACGGCAGCAATGCCCGCTCGGACTCCAACACGAACATCGGCTTCCGGCCCGCTTTTGTCCGGTACTCTGGAGACTCTGGCTCTCTGGATAATCTGGACGAGGCCACAGACCTGAGCGGCGCACCGGAGGAACTCAAAGAGCAGATCAAGGACAACGACAAAAAGCTGAACGGCTCCGACGCCTTCCCTCTCCCGCTCCCGGAGACGCTGCCGGAGATCCTGCGCCTCATACTGGCCCGCCAGCTGACAGAGCTCTACAAGGCGGCGGGAGGAAAAGACCCAGAAGCCTTCACGCGCAAGGCATACGAGGCCACGGACGAGGAACTCAGGCGGGCCGCAGCGCTGAGCATGACGCTGGCACAGGTGAACGCGGGCGTCGATATATACCGGCAGATCAGCCAGCAGCTCCAGCTCGCGACCACCACCACGATCACGATCAGGAAGGAGGCGGCAGACCATGAGTGAACTCCGGGACATTTTCAGGAAATACAAGGCCGTCGTGTTCTTTGATACCGAGACGACGGGCCTCGACGCCGAAACCTGCCGGATCATAGAGCTGGCGGCGATCAGGATCGAGCAAGGCAGCGGCGGCCTGCTGCGCGTGGCCGACTCCGTGGACATGTTCGTGAAGCTGCCGGAGGGCCAGAAGCTCCCGGAGCAGATCACAGAGCTGACCGGGATCACGGACGCCATGCTGGAGGCCGAGGGCATACCGGAGGGGAACGCTGCAGCAGCCTTCGCGACTATGATCTTCGGAGGCGGGAAAACGCTGCTCGTGGCCCACAACGCACAGTTCGATCTCCTATTCGTGCGGGAAATGCTCGGCCGGTACATGGAGGAAGTAAGCCCCGGCGCGGACATTCTGAGCCCATGCGACTATCTGGACAGCCTCACGGTTTACAAAGACCGGCGGGAGTACCCGCACAAGCTGGCGAACGCGATCGCGGCCTACAATCTGGAGGGCAAGGTGCAGAACTCGCACCGGGCGATCGACGACGTGGCGGCGCTTTTCGAGGTATGCAAGGCCATGGACGCAGAGCGGGCCGACCTTCTCAGCTATGTGAACATATTCGGCTACAACCCGAAGTACGGAGTCAGCGGCCGACGCCTCCCCGGCGTGATCTACTGGCCGCAGAACTTCAACAAATACATGCAGGCCCCCAGCTACACGCTCCCGGCCCGCGTGAGGAATAAATGGAGGTAAAGACATGAACGCGCAAGAAAAAAGGAGCAGCCGCCCGGCGCAATCGGGCGGCCCCTCCAGAGGCTATCAAAGCAGAAGGCGCAGACAGCCTAAGCCCATTATATACCGGGCCCGCCGCTTTTTCAAGCGCTACCGGCGGGCGATCCTTCTCGCGGCGGTGGTGATCGTGGCCGTGTTCGCGCTTTTCCGCAGCATATCGCCGGGCAAGGCCCCGGACACCACGGAGGCAGCGGACAGCACGCTGCCACCACAGGAAACCACCGCACCGGGGACGGAGCCGCCGACCTACTACTTCAACAACGGCGACGGAACGCCGGTATCATGGCAGGAATTAACAGACGCATGGGCCCGCGAGGCCGGATTTGAGAAGCGCTACGAGCTGACCGACGCAGAGCGCTGGGAGATCGCGAGCGTGATCACGGCCGAGGCAGAGGGCGAGCCTCTCGCTGGCAAGGTGGCCGTGGCCCAGTGTGTGCTCCAGACATGTGAGGACGAAGGGATCCGACCCTCCGAAGTGTTCGCCAAGTACAGCTACGCCAAGAGGCGGCCGGATCCCACATGGGAGGCGCTGGAGGCCGTGCAGGCCGTGTTCGACTTCGGAGAGGTGGCAACCAGCGAACCGATCAAATACTTCTACGCCCCGGCGATCGCGTCCGGGAGCTGGCACGAGACGCAGGTTTACGTCCTGACGATCAACGGCCACAAGTTTTTCAAGGAGGCAGCAGACTGATGAACAAAGAACAGGAACAAGACGCAAGAGGGCCGACACCCGCAGCAAAGCAGACCAAGGCAGCAGCCCAGACAACCGCCAAGAAAACGGGCACGGCCATGAGCTTGCAAGAGAAGTTTGTCCGGCTCCGGGAAGCGGTACCGGCCATTGTGCAGCGGCAGCACTCGGAGGGCGTGAGCTACAAGTTCGCGAAGATCTACGACGTTTACCAGCTGCTCACCCCGGCCATGAACACCTACGGCGTGAACTTCGACATAGTGGGCGAGGCAGCCACACGGCACGCAGAGAACGGGGATCCCGCGTACTTCTCCAGCTATATGCAGCGCACCAGAAACGGCGAGCGCGTCGTCTGGGTGTACGAGGCAGACCTCACGATCCGCTGGACGAACGCAGACAACCCCAAGGACACGCTGGAGGTGACGCTCCACGCGATCGGCACCAATGACAGCGGCCCGGACAAGGCCAAGGGCTCGGCGTGGACGTACTGCCTCAAATATTACCTTTTCGAGAAATTCGGCATAGATCAGGGCGACGACGACCCGGACATGGCAGACCACAGCTCAGAAGCAGCGCCACAAGCCGCCCAGCGCCCCACAGCGCCTCAGAACGCCCAGGCGGGTAGAAATACCCAGCAGCAGGCCCAGAGGCCGCAGAACGGGCAAAGCGGGGCCCAGAAGCCCCTCACCGACGCCCAGCTCTCGCGCATGTACCGCAAAGGCGAGGACGCCGGGATCACCCAGCAGCAGATCGACGCGCAGATCGCGCAGCAGTATGGGAAGCAAGACCCGCACATGATGACGCGGGCCCAGTATGATGAAATCTGCAACCGGCTGGACGAAGCAAGGAGACAAAGACAAGAACAAGGAGGAACCGCCAATGTATAACCATGTGGGACTTCTGGGCCGACTGGCTCAGGACATTGAACTCAGATACACGCAGGGAGGCACACCGGTGGCGAGCTTCGACCTCGCGGTGCAGGTGCCGAGCAAGGAGCGGGACACGCCGCCAGACTACATACCGATCGTGTGCTGGAGGGATCAGGCCGAGTTCGCAGCGAAATGGCTCGCCAAGGGCCGCCAGATCGTCGTCGAGGGCCGTCTCTCCACCCGGAAATATCAGGGCGCAGACGGTAAGACACACAAAGTCGTCGAGGTGATCGCCTCCCGCCTCTACTTCGCAGACTCGAACAACCGGGAAGCAGGCGGTGGAGACTATGGCGGGCAGGACTTCGCATAACCGGAGGACGACCGGAGAACGACCGCCGGACGACCACCGGACAGACCGCAAAACAACCGTGAAAGGAGGTGCGCACAGTGGCGTGGATCCAAGTACACCAACAACTCAAAGATCACCGCAAGCTGCTGGCTGCTGCCGACGAGCTCGAAATTGAGCCCGCGCACATGCTCGGCCTGCTGATCTCATTCTGGCTCTGGGCGCTGGACAATACACCGAGCGGATCCCTCGCAGGTATCAGCGACCGCATGATCGCAAGGGCCGCCCAGTGGAACGGCGAGCCGGGCAAGTTCGTGGAGGCCATGGCGCACGCGGGCCTTCTGGACGTGGAAAGCGACGGAAACATGCAGCTCCACGACTGGTACGAGTACACCGGGAAGCTGATCGACCAGAGGGAAGCCGAAAAGAACCGCTCCAGACGCCGCCGCGCTGCCGCTGCTGCTGACGCAGCAAGCGACCGCCGGACGACCGCCGGACAGACCACCGGACAGACCGAGGACGGGCAGCGGGACGACCGCCAAAAGACCGCAGGCAGAGTAAACCAAAGTAGAGTAGACCAGACAAGAGAAAACCAGAGTACACCTACAGAGGGGGATCTCCCCCCTGCCCCCGCGACGGAGAAGAAACCCGACACGCAGGAACGACGGTTTGCCGAGTTCTGGAAACTCTATCCGAGGAAAGTCGGAAAGCAGGCGGCGCTCAAATCGTGGAAGCGGATCAAGCCGGATGCCGAACTGTTCGACAGGATCATGGCAGCTGTGACGGCCGCCAAGGAGTCAGACCAATGGCAGCGGGAAGCTGGCCGCTTTATCCCGCACCCGGCGACATGGCTCAATCAGGGCCGCTGGGACGACGAGCTGCCGCAGAGCGGGCCTACAGCATACCAGAGGACGGGCAAGCCCGACACCATGGGCGTGCTGGCGGGGATAATCGCAGACGAGGAAGGGGGCGGCCTGTTTTGACCAAGGCAGACGCGGCACGGCTGGTGGCGATCGTCGTCACCGCCTACCCCAACTATGACAAATTCAGAGACGAGCAGGCAGTCACGGCCACAGTGAACCTCTGGGCGACAATGTTCGCAGCAGACGACGGCCGGATCGTGGCGCTGGCGCTCAATAAGCACATAGCAACGAGCAAATGGCCGCCGAGTGTGGCTGAGCTCCGGGAGATCATGCTGGAGATCCAGCGGCCCGATCTCATACCGCCGGACAAGGCGTGGGCGGCAGTCAGCGACCTGCTGCACACCGTCGGAGAACATAACCACGGCGACCTCCAGAGTCAGCTCCCGCCCCTCGTGGCCCGCGCAGTCGAGACGATCGGCTGGGGCAACCTCTGGGAAATGCACCGGAGCTACTGCGTGGGCGGCAAGCCCGGCATGGATCGCGTGGCCTTCGTGCAGCAATACGGGCCAATGTACGAGCGGGAGCGGCAGCGGGCCATGACGCCGGAGGCAATCACCGCACAGATCGACAAGGCGGCGGCCGCCCTCCCGGACAGAGGCCAGAGGCTACTCGAAACCCGCGAGCAGGATCGCCGGGAGCACGACGAACGCATGAACCGGCTCTCCTACGGCTGGTATGAGCGGGCACTGGAGGCAGCAGGACGGCCGCAGCTGGAAGCCGGGGAGGTGGACGAGTGAAGCTAATAACCGGCGACGCGCTGGAGGAACTGAAAAAGCTCCCGGCCTGCTGCTGCAGCACCTGCGTGACCTCGCCGCCCTACTTCGGGCTGAGGAACTACAACACGCCCGGACAGATCGGCCTCGAAGGAACGCCGGACGAGTACGTCGAGAGGCTCGCCGAAGTGTTCCGGGAGGTGCGCAGAGTCCTGAAAGACGACGGCACGCTCTGGCTCAATATGGGCGACAGCTACGCCGCCCGCTCCAGCACGCAGCCGACCGGCTACAAGCGCAAAGACCTGATCGGGATCCCGTGGCTGCTGGCCTTCGCATTAAGGGCAGACGGCTGGCACCTCCGGGCCGACATTATCTGGCAGAAGCCCAACGCCATGCCGGAGAGCTGCAAAGACCGGCCGACACGGGCCCACGAGTACGTCTTTCTGCTCAGCAAGTCCGAGCGGTACTACTACGACGCCGAAGCCATAAAGGAACCGGCCGTCGGCTTCCCCGGCAGCCAGAACCCGAACGCAAGGCGGCGCGGGAACTCCGGGACATTCAGAGGCGGCACGGCCTACACGCACGACCAAGCCAAGGAGAACGGCGCGAGCATTGAGAGGCAGGGCCACGGCCTCGTCCCGAACGAGACAGGCAAAAGGAACCGGCGCAGCGTATGGACGATCGCCACGAGGCCCTACAAGGGCGCACACTTCGCCACATTCCCGGAGGATCTGGCCCGGCCGTGTATTTTAGCAGGCAGCAGGCCCGGCGGCACCGTTCTGGATCCCTTCATGGGGAGCGGGACAGCTGGAGCCGTGGCCGTGCAGGAAGGCCGGGACTTTATCGGGATAGAGATCAACCCGGAATACACAAAACTGAGCGAGCAGCGGATCCGGGCCGCTATGCAGCAGGAAGGAGCAAGACCATGAGAAAACGGTTTATTTATATCTGCTCCCCATGCAGGGGAGACATGGAGAAGAACATCACCAAGGCTCAGGGCTACTGCCGGGAGGCCGCAGAGCTCTGGCCGGACGTGGTGCCGATCGCGCCCCACGTCTATTGTACGCAGTTCACGGACGACACGATCCCGGCCGAGAGGGAGCTCGGCATGGAGCTGGGCCTCGCGCTGCTGGATATATGCGACGAGCTCTGGGTGTACGGGATCGAGAACCCCAGCGAGGGCATGAGGCGCGAGATCGAATACGCAGAGGCGCACGGGATCTCGATCCGGGACGCTGCCGAGGTGTACCGGAGCCAGAAGGCTGCTGCAGCAGAGGACGAGGACGAGCTGGGCGACGCCCTGATCACGCTCCCCTCCCACGTCGGCAACTTCAACGGCGTGGCGGCCATTGAGTCCACCACCGTGCGGATCAGCGGCGAGGTGATCATGGAGCTGGCGAAGCAGCTCAGGCGAAACCCCGGCAAGGACATGACCGTGGAGGCGACGCCGTGAGCTGGGACACGGTGCCGGGAAAGAACCGCGAGGGCTACCCGGATCCGACAGCTGCGACCGCCCTCTCCAACGTCTGCCGGAGCCAGAAGGGACTCCAGAGCAAGCGGGCCGGGGAACACTTCGAGAACATGATCGCCGCGAGCCTGCTCTGGTATAAGGACAAGGGCGTGGCCTTCGTGGAAAAGACCCCGGAGCCCATGCGCCCGCTCCGACCACCGAACCGGCAGGGGCAGTTCCTCGCCTGCTACACCAAGGCCGGGCAGCCTGATTTTAAGGGCACGCTCACCGGGGGCCGGGCCGTGGTATTCGAGGCCAAGCACACCGACAGCGACCGGATCGAGCAGAGTCGCCTCACGCAAGAGCAGATCGAGAGCCTGAGCAAACACCACCAGCTCGGCGCTGCTGCCTTCGTCGTGGTGAGCTTCGGGCTCCAAGACTTCTACCGGGTGCCGTGGGAAGTCTGGCGGGACATGAAGGACATATACGGGCACAAACACATGAAACAGGACGAGCTCGAACCCTACCGCGTGCAGTATATCGCGGGAGTGATCAAGCTGCTGGAGGGCATAGAGCTGGAATACAACGAACAGGAAGGAGCAAACACATGAACGCCGCATTATTAAGCAGCAACAACCTGAGCTGGTGTACGCCGCCGGAGCTTTTCGCCGAGCTGGATCGTGAATTTCATTTTGACCTCGACCCGGCGGCCACCGATAAAAGCGCCAAGTGCGCGAAATACTACACGCCCGCAGACGACGGGCTCTCGAAGGACTGGGGGGGGGTATCGCGTGTTCTGCAATCCTCCATACGGCCGCCACATTCAGGACTGGGTGCGCAAGGGCTACGAGGAAAGCCAGAAACCAGACACGCTCGTCGTTATGCTCATACCGGCACGGACGGACACCTCGTACTTCCATGACTACATATTCGGCGGGAAAGCTGCCGAGGTGCGTTTCCTCCGGGGCCGGATCAAGTTCACGGACGAGGACGGCAACGCCAAGGACTCAGCGCCCTTCCCTTCTGCCGTTATCGTGTGGCGCAGCCCTGACACCGCTCTGAGCGTCCGGGACATGGTGCTGGAGCTGATCAAGGGCAAGGCCATGACGGCGAACGAGATCGCCGCAGAGCTGGCCGACAGGGGCCAGAAAGTAAGCCGCAGCGACGTGGGGCCGATCCTCACGAAAGCGCAGGCAGCAGGCAAGGCAAGAAACGCCGGAAAGCGGGCGTGCAGCGTCACCGGGCGCTCGGCGATCGTCTGGACGGCATAAGGAAGGAGGACACCACAGTGAAGGACGGGAGGAAGCTCTGTCCCTTCAAGAAGGAGATCGCGCAGAACTATGGCAGGGACAGAGACAGGAACCTGAAACACACAGTAAAGGAGCGGCTCGGCTACTGCGTCGGGAGCAGGTGCATGGCATACCAGCGCGGCCGCTGCCTGAGACTCGGCGACAAGCCGGAAAGGAGGTAAGCCATGGACGCGATCACAAAACAAACCCGCCGGGAAAGCTACGAGGAAGTGCTGCCGAAGTGCAAGGAGCGCAGCCGCCAGATCCTCGAAGTGCTCGGCTCCCGCTCCATGACAGTGAGCGAGATCACCGACGAGCTGGTGGCAGCAGGCCGGATCCCATTCTTTAACCGCAACTATGTGGCACCGAGGCTCTCGGAGCTCAAAGACATGGGCGTGGTAAAGACGGTAGGCCGCAGGAAGGCCACGCACTCGAACGCCACCGAGGCTGTGTGGCAGCGGGTGGAGGCATAAGCTCGGAGGGCCGCCGGGGAACGAACCGGCCCAGAAAGGAGAAAAGGAAATGAGCAGAGCAAAAATTCAGAGTTATATCAACCTCGAAACGCTGGCCGGTGGAGCCTTCGCCGAGAAGCTGAACGAGGCACTCATGCAGGTGGCCGAGAATATCCAAAACCCGAACACCGACGCCGTATCAAAGCGAGGGATCACCGTCAACATAAAATTCGCGCCCAACAAGTCGCGGCAGGTGGTAAACACCACGATCGCCGTGACGACCAAGCTCGCGGCCACCGAGGCGATCGACACGCAAATGGTGATGGGCCTCAACCTTCGCACCGGTGAGATTGAGATCGCCGAGTACGACGGGCAGATCAGAGGGCAGATGTCACTCCCCGACCTCATGCCGAAGGAGGAAGGGGAACCGGAGCCGGAGGACGAAGCCGAGATCGAGCAGCAGCCGACCGGCAAGCCTCTGGATCTGAGAAACCGGAGGAACCGGCAGGCCGGGAAGCTGATCCCCGGCCGGGACTACGACCCGGACACCGGCGAAGTGTACGAAACCGCCGGACAGACTGCGGACGACCGGCAAACGACCGGCGGCCGCGTGGTAAATATGAGCGGGAAAACCGCGCAGGCATAAAAGAAGGAGGACAAGACCATGGAAGGTATCAAAGAAGCGATCGCTTTTATCGCGGATCTGGCCGTAAAGGCCGAGCACCCGGAGACAGTCGAGATCAACGGGAGGACATACTGCACGAAAACCCTCAAACGCTACGACGCAGCGGACAAGGCCGAGCCGATCAGGGCGACCACCCTCACGTCTCTGGTGGACTACATCAAAGAGAGCCGCGAAGAACTGCGCGATCGCATGATCATTCAGGTGGTGAGCGCCACCAACGTGCTGCTCTACTCCGGCCTGCTGCCGGAGCGTGACCGTGAGACGCTTTTCGAGGTGAACGCCCTGCTGCCGCAGTTCGACTACGGCCGGGAGTATGAGCAAGAGGCTTTTCTCGTCTCCATGCAGTCATGCTTTGCACCGAGCGACGACCGCGAGGCCGTCACCGTCATGGCGAGCAATATCGTGAACACGCAGCAGGCCACCTACTCCGACGACGGGATCACGCAGCAGGCGGTGATCAAAACCGGAGTAACCACCAAGGAGTCGGCGCTCGTCCCCAACCCGGTGAAGCTGATCCCCTACCGCACCTTTTTGGAAGTGGAGCAGCCCGCGAGCGAGTTCGTGTTCCGTATCGGAGAGGGACGCGGCGGCGCTCCGGTATTCAAGCTGGTGGCAGCAGACGGCGGCCTCTGGAAGTCTCAGGCCGTCGAGAACGTGAAGCGCTACCTCGTGGAGCAGCTGGCCGACATTCCAGACCGGGAGCGGCTCACCATTATTGCATAAAGAACCGACCGGGGAGGGCTCCCGTGGGCCCTCCCGCTGGCGTGGAAGGAGGAAACCATGAACCAAGGAACGTGTAAAAGCTGCGGGAGGCCGATCCTCTGGATAAAGACGCGGGCCGGAAAAAGTATGCCGTGCGACCCGAAGCCGATCAACTACCGGATCAAGCCGGGCGGCAGCCTAAAGCTGGTAACGCCCGCCGGGGACGTGATAAGCTGCGAGGCCGTGAAGGATCCGGCAGAGGCCAAGAGCTGGGGCTATACGCCACACTGGAGCACCTGCGACGCCCCGGACAATTTCAGAGGGAGGACATGACCATGGAATATAAACCGAAAATAATCACCGGCCGCGTGAGCGGGACAGGCTGGCCCATTGACGGCCACACGCTCTACTTCTCCCAGTGGGACTACGATCCCGAAAACTGGCACCTCTACGGCTGGGAGGACGAGGACGACGAGGCCGTCATGCTGACCGTATGGCAGACAGAGAACGACGCGGGCCTGAGCGCCTACGAGACGCTGGAGGACTTCACCGCAGCATGGAAGGCAAAGGACTGGGAGCCGCAGGGCTCGTTCGTGCTGGAGCCGGACAAGGTGGAGATCGTCGAGGTAAAGCAGGAAGAACAGAAAAACGACGCCCGCGAGAACCTGCTCGCCCACGGGATCGACCTCAGACCGAGAAAGGACAGCGACAAGGGCGGGATCCTCTGCCTGCCGCTCGACAAGAACCTGAACGGGGACACCAAGGCCAACCACCCGGACTGGCAGCTCATAGAGTGCCCGGCCTGCGGCCAGAAGTGCTGGAAGCACCCGGAGGCCGACAGGCTCCAGAAGGAACAGGCCGTGCAGCTGCTCTGTACTGAGTGCGCACTGAAAGCGGGGCTTGTGCTCCCCTTCCAGCAAAGCAGGCCAGCGCAGAAGCCCGGCGGGAACCGGGCGCAAAGAAGGAGGGCCGAACGTGAACGCAAACACAGAAAATGAGAGGAAAAACGCAGGAAACGGAGCGGGAGCCGTCGTGTGGCTCCTTTACTTCCTGATCTCGGCAGGGGGCGAGGCGATCCTGATCTACCAGAAGGCAGCAGGCCGCGTGTCATGGGGCTGGCCCGCCGTGCTGCTGAGTTACTTCTGGATCTCCTTCGCCACCATGGCGGCCTTCATACTGCTGGCGGTGGGCGCTCATATCTTCTGCCGGGCCATGAAGCAGCACCGGGAGCGGGAACGCCGCCGCAGGATAGCCCGCTCCCTCTGGGACTCCATGGAGGGGCTCACGCTGAACAGTATCGGCCCGATCTATGGCGTGAGGCGGCAGCAGGGCGAGAAAAACCAGAGCTACAAGCGCAGGATCCTGAAAGCGGCCCGGACTCTGGACACGGTAAATATGCAGGCAGCACTTAAACCGGCCACCGGCCAGAGCCTCGACAACATAGCCCGGAAATACTCGCTCCGGCGCTTCAAGGGAGAGACGGACAAGCACCTGCAAGAGAGGATCCGGCAGGCAGCGCTCGAAAAACTGAAAGGAGGCGGGGATCATGGAGTATAAGACAGAGGCAGAGCCGAAGGGCTACGCGGACGGCGTGCCAGTATTCTGCGCCCATGACGCGATCGTGGACGCTGCCAAGCTGGTGCCGAACCCAAAGAACCCGAACACACACCCGGACGCCCAGATCCAAGCCCTCGGACGGATCATAAGGCAAACCGGCTGGCGGCAGCCGATCACCGTCTCGAAGCTCTCCGGCTTCATAGTGAAGGGCCACGGCCGCCTCTCTGCTGCCCTGCTGGAAGGGCTCAAAGAGGTGCCGGTGGACTACCAGAACTATGCGAACACCGCCGAGGAATACGCGGATCTGGTGGCCGACAACCGGATCGCAGAGCTGGCAGAGATCGACCAAAAGCTGCTGGCCGACATTTTCGCAGACATAGACACCGGCGAGATCCCCATGGAGCTGACCGGCTACACCGAGGACGAGGTGGAGAGCCTCGTCACGGCGCTGTCAGAAGCGCTGCACAACGATCTGACCGAGCCGGACGACATACCGGACATACCGGAGCCGGATCAGGTGATCACGCAGCGCGGCGATCTCTGGATCCTCGGCCGCCACCGCGTCGTCTGCGGGGACGCCACAAACGAAAAAGACCGGGAGCTGCTGCTGGACGGAGCTCAACCGGAGATCCTGCTCACCGATCCACCGTACTGCTCCGGCGGCTTCCAAGAAACGGGCCGAAGCGCCGGGAGTATCGGGACAAAGCGGTACGACAGCAAAGGGAAAGAGATCGAGGTAACGATCGCGAACGACACACTCAGCACGCGAGGATATCAACAGCTCATGCGCAACGTGCTGAAATCCTTCGAGGGGCTCGTCGTGTATTGCTTCACGGACTGGCGCATGTGGCTATACCTCTACGACGTAATGGAGGAAAGCGGCTTCGGAGTCAAAAACATGATCGTGTGGAATAAGAAAACGCCGGGCATGGGAATGGGCTGGAGGACGCAGCACGAGCTCGTCATGTTCGCACACCGCACCAAGCCGAAGTGGGACAACCACAAGGGCTACGGCAACGTGCTGGAGGCCACACGCTCCGGGAATGAGCTACACCCGACGCAGAAGCCCGTCGAAATACTGGAGAAGCTGCTGGACAATACCGAGTGGGCCGAGGGAGTCCTCGACACCTTCGGAGGATCCGGCACGACTCTGATCGCGGCCGAGAGCGCCGGGCAGCCGTCGTTTATCATGGAAATGGAGCCCGGCTTCGTGGACGTGATCGTGCGGCGCTACATTAAGACCACAGGCAAGACGACCGGGATCCAGCTCATAAGGAAAGGCAAGGCCCTGAGCCGTGAGCAATACGAGGGCATATTCAACGAATAACACGAAAAAGGAGGTGGAGGCCATGGACAAGGAAAGACAGCCGAAGGAAACGGACGCCATAAAGCACAAGCTGGAGAGCTTCGCGGCCCTCCAGCGGAAAATAGATAACGCGATCAAGCGTCTGGAGAGTCTCACGCTGACCATGGACTCACCCTCAGCTCCAAACCTCACCGGACTGCCGAGCGGCGGCGGGGACGGCTCCAGCAAAACAGAGCGCCAAGTGATCCGCAAGCTGGAGCTGGAGGAAAAGATCAGACGCATGGAGCAGGACGAGCGGGAGCTCCGGCACGAGCTGGAGGAACTGATCGACCTCATGGAAAAGCCAGACGAGCAGATCGTGATCCAAATGCGGTATCTTGACGGCGTGAAGTGGTGGACAATCAGCACGACGCTTTTCGGAGAAGAACCGGACTACGACAGCTACGAAAAGCGGTACCTAAAAAGGACATTCAAAATTCACGGATCCGCGCTGCAATCTCTCACCCGGATATACAAGAGCAGGCAATAAAAAGAAGCCCACCAGAAGCCACACAGCGGCCGACGGCGGGCTTTTTGCGTCCCCGGCGGGCAAATTATCCACACCGGAAAAGGAGGCCCAGAGAGGCAGCAGGACGCTCACAGGGGATAAAAAGGGATAAAAGGGGACAAAAGGGAATAAAAGCAAATGCTACACTATACAATGGCAAACCGCCAAGGAGGGAAACCAGCCCCTCCGGGCGGCTTTTCCGTCAATACCGCCCCACATAGGATTGATAAATAAGAGCCCGGCGTGCTATAATATCCCAAAGATGACTAAAGCAAAACCGCAGGAGGTTATTATCATGGGAAACAAAAAACTCAGTCTATGGGACGACATTCTCAATCCGAAGCAAGGGAAAAAAGCGGCGCAGGAAAAGCCGCAGACACCAGAATGGGAAGTCACAGCAAGAAACGCGGACGGCACACCGGGAATTATTTGCAAGAACGGCAAGGAGTGGCTGGACGCTGACAAGACGTGGATCTCTCCGTCTGGTGAGTACATGCTGCACGAGGGCATGGACGCCAACGCAAACGACGTGATCGCACTCACGAGAAAAGACGAAGGGCTCAGGATCCGAAAAATTGAGGAACTCGTCGCTTCGGCGCTGATCACAGACGCCGGAACCGGGTATGCTCTAACAGAGGACGGAGTTCTGCACATTTTGACAGCCGAAAAAGCGAGCCAGAGGAAAATGTGCGAGGACTACGGCCCAAACGCCTGCCTGATCGCCCCAGAGCTCTGCGCCGTAATTTACGACACAGACAGCGACGACGATCTGGAGGCGGCGATCATTAAGGTGTTAGATCTGGAAACGCTGAAAGGCTGGAAAAAGAAAATAAAGTACCGGACAACAGCACACGGAGCGCTCTCTTTTAAGATAGAGCTCGCAGGCGACACCATAGTGGCAACAATGCCGGACGGAAACGTCCACAAATTCAGGAAAGACGGAAAACAGGAATAAAAGCATAGACCGCCAAGGGAAAACCGAGGCGGTTTTTCTTATGCCAAAACCCCCAGAAAAACACCGGGGGGGAGGGCAAATTTTGAGAGAGAAAGGAGGGGCCGCCATGAGTGACCTCTTTTTTACTGGCTCAGCTCGGCGCACCTCTGGCGCGTTCACTGTCACCATGAAGAACGGCGACAAACTGGCGAAGCAGCTCGCCAAGCTGGAAAAAGGCGGCGAGACAGCTCTCCAGAAAACCGTGAACGACTTCACCAGCAGAGCGCCCGCGTGGGTATCGAAAGGGATCCGGGAGCACTATGGCGTGGACACGGCCGCCATAAATGAGGCGGGGCCCAAAAAGAAAAAGGGGGCCTCCCACATAAGTGTGGCCGGGGTATCAGTCGCCGGGGCTTCTCTCGAATACAAGGGCAGAACGCTGACGCCGACGCACTTCAAAATGAGCCCGAAGTCTCGGCCGACTACTCAGCAGGCGAAACAGATCAGAGTGCCCGGCCAAGCTATTGCCACGGCCAAAGGCTCGCCCGTCGCTATGGTAAGGCCGCCCAAGAAGTACACAGTCAAGGCCACCATACTGAAAGGGGGCCGCGCCAGCATGAGCCCCGGCACCTTCGTGGCCGCAGGAAACGGGGGGAGTGTTCTCCCATTCCAGAGGACTGCCGAGGGCCGCACACCCATTGAGGCCGTGCGCACCCTGTCCGTGCCGCAGATGATAAGCGGCCGAGCCAAGGACACGATCGAAGAGCTGATCGCGACCAACCTCGAAAAGAGATTCGAGCACTACATACAACAGGCCATGAAGTAAGCCAAGCCAGCGACCACACCAGCAGGCCACGAGCAGCAGCCAAGCCAACGCAACGCAAACCAAAGCGAAGCAAACGAACCAAAAGAAACCAAAAGAAAAGGCGAAAAGAAAAGCCGAAGAAAAATCGAGCAAGCGAAGCCGACGAAGCTCGAACCACGACGCCAAAGCCCGGCAAGGTACTGTCACCGCTGCCAGAGCCCTGCGGTGCTCGCGAGCCCAAAACGTGAGCAGACTCGAAAAAATTTTTTCAGGCCGTTTCGTTTCGCCCAGAGCCCCGGAAAAGGAGGTGACGCCATGGCAGAAGGCAAACAAAACCTGCAAGGCTCGGCAATAATCGCGAAGCTATTCGGCGTCACGGATCGCCGGGTGCAGCAGCTCGCCAAGGACGGCGTGATCCCGGCCGCTTCTGTCCGGCCGTACAAGTTCGACCTGCTCCCGACGGTGCAGGCGTATATCCGGTATCTCAGCGACAAGGCCAACGGCAAGGAAAGCAAGAGCGCCGACACCGTGCAGGCTGAGGCCGACAAGCTGCGGGCCGAGGCCGACCTCAAACAGAGCAAGGCCAAGATCGCAGAAATGCAGCTCAAAGAGCTGGAGGGCAAAATGCACCGGAGCGAGGACGTGGAGGCCGTAATGAACGACCTCGTTTATACTGTCCGCAGCATGATCATGGCGCTGCCGGGCCGCCTCGCTATGGACATTGTGCAAACGTCCAACGCGAACGAAGCCTCGGCGCTGATCCGCTCCGAGTGTTACAAGATCCTGAACGAGCTCGCGGGCTATAAATACGACCCCGAAGTCTACCAGCGGCGGGTGCGGGATCGGGAAGGCTGGAGCGACGCTCTCGCAGATGAAAGCGACGAGTAAAAAAGCCGCGAAAAAGCTCAACGCAGCCATAGGCCCGGCTGTCCGTAACTTCAAGCCACCCGAAGAACTGACGGTGGCAGAATGGGCCGATAGACACCGCCGCCTATCGCCGGAAAACTCCGCAGAGGCAGGCCCGTGGCGCACTTCGCGCACGCCCTACCTCCGGGAACCTATGGAGGCGTTCACGGATCCGAAGATCCGCAAGATCGTTATGGTGGCAGCTTCTCAGGTGGGAAAGTCGGAGCTGGAGCTGAACATTATCGCCTACATTATCGACCAAGACCCCGGCTCGATCCTTTTTGTCCAGCCTACCCTCGACGACGCCCGCAAGTTCTCGCGGCTGCGTATCGCTCCCATGATCCGGGACAGCAAAACGCTGAGGGCCAAAGTCTCAGACATAAAGACGAGGGACTCCGGGAACACGATCCTCCAGAAGTCCTTCCCCGGCGGTATGCTCACGATCACCGGCTCGAACAGCGCCTCGGCGCTGGCCTCCACCCCTGCCCGCTATATCCTCGGCGACGAGCGCGACCGCTGGGCCGTGAGTGCAGGCACCGAGGGCGACCCGTGGGCGCTGGCTGAGGCCCGGCAGGCCACATTCTACAACGCGAAGGCCGTCGAGGTATCAACGCCGACGATCAAGGGCGCGTCCAACATTGAGAACAGCTACTACCAAGGCACACAGGAACGGTGGTGCCACCGCTGCCCGGAGTGCGGCGAGTACGGCGAGATCATATTCGACCGGATCCACTTCCAGCACACCGTCACCAAGGTGCGCGGGAAAAAGGTTTACAAGATCACCGGCCCCGTGGAGTGGGCCTGCCCGCATTGTGGCGTCCTCATACCGGAGGAAGTCATGCGCAAGCAGCCTGCGAAGTGGATCGCGCAGAACCCTGACGCCTACGCCGAGGGCGTGCGCTCCTTCTGGCTGAACGCCTTCTCGTCACCGTGGACGCCATGGGCCAAGATCGTGCTCAAATTTCTGCAAGCTAAGGACGACCCGCAACGGCTGAAAGTCGTCTACAACACGCTGCTGGGCGAGCTCTGGGAGGATCGCGGCGACATTATGGACGAGGACACCATGCTGGCCCGCCGCGAGGACTACGGCACCAACGCCGACGGCTCCCCGGTGGAGCTGCCGGAGGGCGTGCTGGTGCTCACCTGCGGCGTGGACACGCAGGACAACCGGCTGGAGTACGAAGTCGTGGGCCACGGGCACTACGGCGAGACGTGGGGGATCAAAAAGGGCTACATCATGGGGAAACCCGACAACCCCGAAGTGTGGCAGCAGCTCGACGACGTGATCGACCACGTTTACCACTTCAAAGACTCCGGGCGCGGGCTGCGGATCTCGATCACCTGCGTGGACTCTGGCGGCCACTATACGCAAGAAGTTTATACCGAGTGCCGGATCCGAAAAAATAAGCGCGTTTTTGCGATCAAGGGCAAAGGCGGCGACGGGATCCCCTTCGTGACGCCTCCCTCCAAGGTGGCGATCCGGGATAATAAGCGGATCACCTGCTGGCTCTACACCCTCGGCGTGGACGCGGGCAAAACCGCGATCATGTCAAACGTAAAAGTGCAGGAACCC
The DNA here is from genome assembly GCF_032380655.1 of Diplocloster hominis. Lineage (NCBI taxonomy): Bacteria > Bacillati > Bacillota > Clostridia > Lachnospirales > Lachnospiraceae > Diplocloster > Diplocloster hominis. The sequence goes on from NZ_JAWDIY010000010.1 coordinate 37,832, forward strand.
GGCCCGAAGTTCTGTCACTTCCCCCGTGGCGAGTCCTACGGCTACGACTCGTACTACTTCAACGGGCTGCTGTCCGAGAAGCTGGAGCTCACTCAGACCAAGCGGGGCAACCGCTGGGCGTGGGTGAAGCTGCCGGGACATAACAGGAACGAGGCCCTCGACTGCCGCAACTACGCGCTGGCGGGCTTCAAGATCATAGACCCCGACACGCTGGCGGTGGAGAGACGGCTCAAAAACCTGCCAGACAAAAGCAAGCCGAAGAAAGCTGCAGCACCGCAGCAGAGCCGGGCAAGAGCCCCGGCCTCATACTTCGACGAATGGTAAGGAGGCAAGGACATGGCACAGATCACAGAATACCGTCGGCAGAGAATACGCCGCGAGCTGGAAATGACCAAGGAACGGCTGGAGCTTTATCTGGCCCGTGAAAAGGAAATGCTCAGCAAGGACGGCGTGCAGCTCTACACCATAGGATCCCGGAACCTCCAGCGCTACAACACGTCGCTGGCGGCAATTCAGGCCGAGATCGACAAGCTGCGCAAGCGCGTGGACGAACTGGAGGCAGAGCTGGCCGGGCAAAGGCCCCGGCGTGCGGTGGGCGTCGTCCCCCGCGACTGGTAAACGGGTAAACGCCGGGCGCTCCCGGCTTTACTACGGCAGACATGGACGGGGTACGCTCCTTCCCCGCCCGGCCTGCCGTTTTTTATGCACAAGGCAAGGAGGTGAGAAAAATCAGGTACGAAAAAAAGGCGGGAATGTGGCTCCCCGACAACGTAAGACCACAGAACAAAGGCTACGGCGAAGCCGGGGCCAGCTGGCGCAAGAAGGCTGTGAAAGGCTTCAACGCTCCCAGCGGCTCACCTCACGAGGACATAGACTTTAACAACTACACGCTCCGGCAGCGGGCCCGCATGTTATACATGGCCGCGCCGATCGCGACCTCTGCGATCAAGACGAACCGCACAAACGTGGTGGGCGTCGGGCTGAAATTGAAAAGCCGGATCGACCGCGAAGTGCTGGGCCTCTCCCCGGATCAGGCAGAGGCATGGCAGAAGGAAACGGAGCGGGAGTTCTCGCTCTGGGCCAACAATAAGAGGGCCTGCGACGCCACGGGCATGAACAACTTCTACGGGCTCCAGCAGCTCGCGCTGATCTCGTGGCTGCTCTCCGGCGACTGCATAGGCGTGATCAAGCAGTACAAGATCGACGCGCTGCACCCCTACTCTCTCCGGGTACACCTGATCGAAGCGGACAGGATCGCGACGCCGGGCCGCTACGGAGTGGGTACCTCGGTTTACTACACGACCGGAAAGAACCCGGACACCGGGAACACGATATACGACGGCGTGGAGGTAGACAAGGGCGGGGCCGTCGTGGCCTACCATATCCGCAGCAACTACCCCTTCGAGGTGGGAGCACCTACGACCACATGGGCCCGCGTGGAAGCATACCAGCCACACACAGGGCTCCCGAACGTGATCCACGTCATAGACACCGAGCGCCCGGATCAATACCGGGGCGTCAGCTATCTGGCGCAGGTGATCGAGCCGCTGCTCCAGCTCCGGCGCTACACCGAGAGCGAGCTCATGGCGGCCGTGATCGAGAGTTTTTTCACGGCGTTTATTAAGACCAACGCCCCCACGGACGACATGCCCTTCAATCAGGTGGAGCCGGATCCTCCGGCAGAACCGAAGGGCCCGAACGAGTACAGCATGGGGCCGGGCCAGATCAACGTCATGGAACCCGGCGAGGACGTGACCTTCGCAGACCCTAAGCACCCGAACGGCAGCTTCGACACCTTCGCGAAGGCAGTCAGCGAGCAGGTGGGCGCGGCTCTGGAAATACCGGCCGATCTTCTGCTGAAATCCTTCAACGCGAGCTACTCGGCGAGCCGTGCGGCTCTGCTGGAGGCGTGGAAGGCGTTCAAAATGCGCCGCGAGTGGCTGGCCGACGACTTCTGCCGCCCTCTCTATGAAGTATGGATGAGCGAAGCGGTGGCCCGTGGCCGTATCTACGCGCCCGGCTTTTTCACCAACCCCGCGATCCGCGCCGCATATCTCGGCAGCGAGTGGCTGGGCCCGTCTCAGGGACAGCTCGACCCGACCAAGGAGATCACGGCCGAGATCCTCGCGTGCAGCGAGGGCTTCTCCACGCACGAGCAGAGCACGATCCGGCTCAACGGCGGCCAGTGGGACGCCAACGTGGAGCAGCTGATCCGCGAGAACGAGAAGCTCGGCGGGCAGTCACCGGATCCGCACCAGACTGGAGGATCCGGGCAGGAACCGGCAGCCCCGGACGAAGGCAGCGAAGGAGAAGGCGACGGCAGCGGCGAGAACAACCCGCACAACCCGGAAACGGCGAAGCGGCGCGGGCTGGTGGCGCTCCGCGACCTCGTGATCGCTGAGCAAATAAAACAGGCAATCAAAGGAGGACAGACGAATGAGAGCTAACATTCGCATGGGCCCGGCTGCGGCCCCGAAGGCAGCCACGGCTCCGAAGTTCTGGAACGTGGCAAGCGTCAGCGAGGACGAGGGCGAGATCACCCTCTACGGCGACGTTATGAGCCAGCAGCCGATCGACTGGTGGACGGGTGAACCTGAGCCCGGACTCTACATCACCCCGGAGGGCTTCATGGAGGATCTGGCGGCCGTCAAGGATAAAGCCCACATCACCGTGAAGTTGAACAGCTGCGGCGGCGACCTTTACACCGGGATCGCGATCCACAACGCCCTGAAAGCACTCAGCGGCGAGGTGAACGTCGTCGTCGAAGGTATCGCAGCAAGCGCCGCGAGCGTGATCATGTGCGCCGGTGACACCGTGACCGTGTACCCCGGCTCTCTGGTAATGATCCACGGCGTCAGCGTGCTGCTCTGGGACGCGCTGAACATTCAGGACATGAAGCAGCTGATCAAGGGCATGGACGCCAGCGAGCGGGCCGTGGCCGAGATCTACAACGGCAAGACAGGGATCGCCGTCGAGACGCTTCGCAGCATGATGACCAAAGAGACGTGGCTCACCGGCCGCGAGGCTCTGGAGAAGGGCTTCGCCGACGAGCTCAAAGAGGACGAGGAAGATCCCGACATGAGCATGAGCGCCGACAAGAAGGTGCTCTATGTCAACGGCGTGAGCCATAACGTCGAGGGGCTGCGGAATATCCCCGGCACGATCCCGATCCAAGCAAGTGCTAAACCGGCCGCAAGACCGGCAGCAAATAAAAAGCCGACCGTAAAACCGGCGGCAAAAAAAGAAGGAGGTAAAAACCACATGACACTCGAAGAACTGAGAGCTCAGGAACCGGAGCTCGTGGCCCAGATCGAAAACGAAGCAAGGGCCGGAGCACAGACTCAGGCCAACGCGGACGCGGTGGCAGCTGAGCGCCAGCGCCTCGCGGACATTGACTCGATCGCGGCCTCTATCCCCGACCAGCAGCTCGTCCACGACGCAAAGTACGGAGACAAGCCCTGCACCGCTCAGGAGCTCTGTTTCCGCGTAATGCAGCAGAGCGCAGCGTCCGGCCAGAACTTCCTCGCCGCCTATATGAAGGACGGCGCGGCCTCTGGTGCGGCAAACGTGGGCGCAGCGCCCAACGGCGGCACGCCTTCCACTCAGCAGGAACAGGACGCCGCAGACATTCAGGCGGTAGTCAACGCCTACAACAAGACAAAAGGAGGTACCAACTAATGAGCAAGAGACTGGACGAGAACCTCGGAGCCGTCGGCTTCGACAATCTGATCAACGGCGCAAACCCGCCCGCCGAGCCCTTCTCCGTCAAGGTGAAGGCCAATCAGGGGATCCTCAAACGCGGCAGCCTGCTGGCTACTGGCGAGACTGAGGGAGAGCTGGAACTGATCAGCGACACCACGACCGGCAAGGCCAACGCGGTGCTCGCTGAGGACGTGGACACCGGCACAGAGGAAGCGGTGGTGGCGACCGCCTACCGCACGGGACACTTCAACGCCAACACCCTGATCGTGAAGGACGAGTACGAAATCACGGCAGCAGACAAGGAAGCCCTGCGCTCCGTGGGGATCCTGCTCTCCGACGCCGTGGAAATCTAAGACAAGGAGGACACAGAAATGGCTTTTAATTTTTACGACACCCACACGCTGCTCGCCTCCGTGCAGCAGCTCCCGCCGCTTCACACCTTCCTGCTCGACCGCTATTTTCCGACCAACGCGGCGAGCGACATCTTCGCCACCGACGACGTGCTGGTGGAGTACAAGAAGGGATCCAAGAAGGCGGCCCCGTTCGTCGCTCCCCGCAAGGGCGGGATCACGATCCTGCGCGACGGCTACACCATGAAGCGCTTCACACCTTCCTATATCGCGCCGAAGCGTCCCCTCACCATTGACGACCTGCGCAAGCGCGGCTTCGGTGAGGCCCTCTACACCCAGCTGACCCCTGAGCAGCGTCAGGGCGTGATCATGCTCGGCGATCTCGACGAGCTTCGCGCCATGAATATGCGCCGCAAGGAGGCCATGGCTGCCGAGGTGATTTTCACGAACGGCTGCGTCATGGACGAGTATGTGGACGACTTCCACAACTTCGAGGAAAGGGAGGTGCGCTACTACGACGGCGACACGAGCCCGGCGATCTATACCCCGTCCGCGAACTGGGACACCACCGAGGCGTCCGGCAAGCAGATGATCAACGACGTGGCGGCCATGGGCTCCATGCTGACCTCTCGCGGCCTGCCGTTCACCGAGGTGCTGGTGGCCCCGGACGTGGCCGACATTATCCTCGCAAACGAGTGGATCCTGAAGCTGCTCGACAACCGCAACTACCAGATCGGCGGCGTGGATCCGGCGACTCTGCCGACCGGAGCGACCAAGATCGCCCGCCTGAACATCAAGGGCCGCATGATCGACTTCCTGACCTATGAGGACACCTACACCGAGGTGGACGGCACCGTGAAGCCGTTTATCCCGGCGGGCAAGATCGCCGCGTGCGCTCCCGCTGCTGGCCGCACCGTTTACGGCGCGATCACTCAGGTGGAGCAGTCCGACGGCGAGTTCCACACCTACACCGGCGTGGACGTGCCGAAGTACCTCAGCGACGCGACACACAACGTCCGCGAGCTGATCCTCAGCTCTGCGCCGCTCTGTATGCCGAACAACGAGAACCCGTTTATCGTGGCTGACGTACTGGGGGAATAGTACCCTCTGTTGATACCGCTGCGATCGGCAGAGGCAAAATCGGAGCAGCCAAAATCGGGAAGGAGTGAGGACATGGCTTATACACCGACAACATGGCAGGACGGTGACGTGATCACCGCCGAGAAAATGAACAAGCTGGAGCAGGCCGTCCAGAACGAGCAGATCGGCCCGGCAGGGCCCGCTGGCAAGGACGGCGCAGCAGGTAAGGACGGCGCAGCCGGAAAAGCCGGTGCCTCCGTTAAGGCGATCAAGCTCACAACGGACGAGTCCGGGAAAGTCACCGGCGGCGAGGCTACTCTGACAGACGAGAGCACCGTCCCGATCACTGTCACCAGCGCAGGCGACTAAAAATCGCAGGAAGGAGCAGACAATGGCAAAAATCAGAGTTATTCGCGGCGGCTGCGGTATCTCCTACAAGGACAAAAACGGCACCGCCCGCCACGCTCTGAGGACACCGGAGCACGGCCCGTTCGTATGTGACGACGCGCAGGCCGCCCGGCTCGTCTCTCTGGGCGTGGCCGTATATGTAAACGAGCAGCAGGCAGCGCCGGAGCCGAAAGCGGATCCGGCAGCTGGCGGCGAGCCTGAAAAGACCACGGGCCACCTCGACCCGGAGCAGCTGGAGGCCATGGAGTACAACGAGCTGAAAAAGCTCGCGGCCGACATGGGCGTGACTCCCAAAGGCAAGAAAAAGGCCGACCTGATCGAAGCGATCGCGGCCGCCGAAGTGGAGCCGGGCGACGAGGTGGATCCTGACGACGAGGACGAGCTGCCGGAGCTGGGCGCTGCGGATCCTGAGTAAAGGAGGCACAGACATGATCAGAATGATCAAAGGCACCTACGGGCTCATGGTGGACGGCAGCGTGGAGGCCATGACGCCACACTCCGGCCCCTTCTCTATCTCCAAGGAGCGGGAGGCCGAGCTGGTGGCTGCTGGCGTGGCCGAGCTGGTGCCCGACACTGAGGCCCCGAAGTCAAAGTATGACGGCATGAAAATGGCCGAACTGAGAGAGGCTGCGGAGGCGCTGGGCGTGGACGCAAGCGCAGCCAAGAGCAAGCGCGAAGTGATCGCCATGCTGGAGGCTGCGGAGGGCTAACCGTGAGCGCCTTCAAGGACATGGTGGCGCGTGACCTCGACGCCGTGTTCCTGAACGTGGACGAGTTCGCCGAGCTTCACATGGTAGAGGGGAAAGAGATCCCCGTCGTCATGGACGACGACCGGCTGACCACACTCAAAAAAGGGCAGATCCTCGGACTCGTGGAGGCCGACATGCTGCTCATGGGTAAGGTGAGCGACTTCCCCGCAGACATGGAGCCCGGCAGGCTGCTGAACGTGGACGGCCGCGAGCTGATCGTGAGCAAGTCGAGCAGGGACATGGGGCTGATCGAGGCAGCGCTGCGACAAAACCGGACAATGTAAGGAGGCGGGGACATGACGCTGGTACAAATTATCGACAATGTGGTGGGCTGGCTGGAGCGCGAAGTGTGCAGCCAGATCACCCTCAAACTGCCGGACGACTTCAAAAACGACGCCACCTACGGCGTGGAGTTCGTTCACCCGGCGGCCTTCCCTCTCTATGTACCGGGCAAGGACAGGCTGCCGCCCTCCGTACCGGCTCCGATCCCGTCCGTGTGCGTGCAGCTCATGGAAGGGAGCGACGACCTGCTGGCAAAGAGACGGCAGCTCCAGATCCGGCTCTGCCTCGCCTGCTGGAACCCCGGCGAGCATGGGCTCGAAAAACTGATACCACGCCAAAACCCGGCAGCCGTCGCCGGGATCTCATACTTCCACCCGACCGGCGAAGCCGCCAAGACCTACGCTCGAAATATGGAGGGCTGGCGCGACTCGTACAACTTCGCGGATCTGGTGCTCAGATCGCTGGAGGTGACAGAGTACGTCGAGGGGCTCCGGGTGGTGAAGGAGTCCGGGATCAAGTACGGGCCCTTCACAGAGGAAGGCAACATATGGGACTACTACCCCTACTGGCACAACTGGATCAGCTTCACGCTGGAGTGCGGCGTGGTGGCAGCAGTCCCGGCAGCATACGAAAATTTATTGTAAGGAGGACAACCAAATGGCATACAAACATGGCGCATACGGCGAGATCACCGAGTCCAGAGTGAAAAGCGCCCGGCAGGCCGACGTGGTGGCCGCCTATATCGGCACGGCACCCATTAACCTGATCCGGGGCTACAAAGACAAGGGCCTCGTCAATATGCCGATCAAGCTCACGAACATGAGCGACGTGCAGAGCAACCTCGGCTACTCTGCCGACTGGGACAGCTTCACGCTCTGCGAAGCCTTCGCCCAGCATTTTGACAACACCGTCGGAAACGTCGGCCCGATCTACGTCGTGAACGTGCTCGACCCTGACACGCACGCAGCGGCCGAAAAGACCGATACAGAGCTCACATTCACCAATCAGAGGGCAGAGTTTGAAAGCTCCGACATTATCCTCGACACCTTCGCGATCGAGGAAAAGGCCGAGGGCGTGGACTACGAGCTCTCCTACAACTTCGCGAAGGGCACCGTCGTGGTGCGGCTGCTCACCGGCGAGGACACCTCTCTCCAGTGCAGCTACAAGACCGTGGACGCTTCCAAGGTGGAGGAGGCCGACATTATCGGCCAGACGACCGAGGACGGCGAGTACACCGGCCTGCACGCCATGAAGCTGCTCTATCAGTACCACAACGCGGTGCTGAACATGCTCGCAGCTCCCGGCTGGAGCCACAAGCCTGCGATCTACAAGGCCATGGTGGCGATCGTGCAGCAGCTCAACGGCCACTGGGACGGCTTCGTGAACGCAGACCTCCCGCTGGAGGACGACGAGTCGCAGCCGATCGACACGATCGCGAAGGCAATCAAGTGGAAAACCGACCACGGGTACACGAGCGAGTTCTCGAAGGTGTACTGGCCGAAGGTGAAGGACGGCAGCGGCCGTGTGTTCCACCTCTCGACCGCCGGACAGGCCACCATGCTGCGCACGGATCTGAGTCACGACGGCGTGCCCTTCGAGTCTCCGTCCAACAAGGAGATCATGGCGACAGCCCAGTTCTTCGGGGAGAAATCCAAGAGCAAGGGCTTTGATCAGCAGACCGGCAACGGCCTGAACGAGAAGGGGATCACCACGGCCGTGTTCTGGGCTGGCCAGTGGGTGCTCTGGGGCCCGCACACGGCGGCCTTCACCTACAACGGCAGCATGGACGCGAGGGCGATCTTCGACGTGAACCTGCGTATGCTTATGTATATCACGAACAGCTTCCAGCTGGATCACGGCACCGAGATCGACAGCCCCATGACGCCGCAGGACAAGGACACGATCCTGAACTTCGAGAAGCAGAAGCTCGACACCCTGACCGGGATCGGCGCTCTGATCGGCACCCCGTCCGTGGAGTTTCTCGAAACCGAGAACAGCACCTCGGACATGATGAACGGCGACTTCGTGTGGCACTTCGCTGTCACCAACACGCCGCCCTTCAAGAGTGGCACGGCTCGCGTGACCTACACCGACGAAGGCTTCGCCGCCTTTTTCGAGACTGAGTAAGGAGGTACAACAACATGGGAAAATGGTTAGACATTAAGGGCCCGGTGGTAGCTGATACCGTCTACGCGGACAACACCCTCGTGGCGCGTGACACCAGCTTCACCCTGCCCGGCATTGAATTTCTCACGGCCGACGTGCAGGCCATGGGCAACATGACCGTGCCGCTGATCGGCCTGCTGGAGAACATGGAGCTCTCGATCACCAAGATCGGGATCGACAACGGCCTCAGCCGCATGAACCGCCTCGAAAAGCAGAATTTTGAGTTCAGGTGGGTGCAGAACGTCGTCAAGTCCGACGGCTCCACCGCAACCGAGGGCTGCAAGGCGTTTGTGCGTACCATGCCGGGCGCCTTCCCCGAAACCGGTGTAGAGGTAGGCAACGCGCCGGAGCAGGAAAACACCTACAACGTCACCCGTATGCAGATTTACGCGAACGGCGTCGAGATCGTCTGCGTGGATAGACTGAGCCAGATCCTCCGTATCAACGGCAAGGACTACATGAGCCAGATCAACAACCTGCTGTAAAAAGTGCAAAGAGGGCCGCTGGTCAACTGCTGATCGGCGGCCCTTTTTTATCTGAAAATCTGAAAGGAGCCCAACATGGAAAAAGACAAGAGGAACACCCTCACGCTGAAAAACCCGATCATGATCAACGGGCAGGAAGTCAGCGAAATGACCTACGACATTAACGAGATCGACGGCGTTCTGTTCGCTACCGCTGAGAACAAAAAGAAGGCAGCCGCAGGCATGAAAAACATGACGATCACGGCCGCCGCTGAGTTCGACTTTTCTCTCCACCTCTACCTCGGCTTCGCTGCCATTATCGCAGTAAATCCGAGCTATGACTTCGCGGATCTGGAGAGGATCAAGGGCCGCGACGTGGTGGAGGTAATGGCGATCGGCCGAAATTTTATGCTCAAGTCGGACGAGACTTCACAGGAAAGCGACTCCGGCGAGCCTACCGAGACTACGCCAGAGTCTACCACACCAGCACGTCCGACCTCGAAAGAAAAAGCATAACCCGCTTCATAGTGGAGTACGCCGAGGCAGCCGAGGATCTGGCTGCTGAGCAAAAGCGCAAGGCGTCCCACGTTATGAGGCCACCAACACCGAAAGGAAAAGCGAAACACAGAAGGAGGTGAGCCCATGGCTAAAACGCTTGAAACCTCGGTCGAGATCTCCGGCGTCCTGAGTCCGTCGCTACAAGCTGCGATAAAGAACGCAGTCAACAAGCTGGAGGAAATGAGCAAGGAGACGCTCGAAGCGGCCGGAGCGGCCGAGAAGCTCGCCGCCGAAATATCCACGCAAGAGTCCGTCCTGAAAAGCCTCGAACGGGGCTACGCCGACTATGTGGTGAGCGGCGAGGAAGGCAGCGAGGAAGCGCAGCAGCTCGCGCAGCATATCCAAGAATTGAGCAGCGAGCTGGACGAGAACCGGGGAACGCTGGAGGCCGCGCAGGAAGCGGCCGCAAAGCTGGCCTCCGGCATGGACGACACCGGCAACGAAGCCGATCAGCTCCGGGACACGATCAGCAGGCAAGAGAGCACCATCCAACAGCTCAAAGAGAGGTACGTCGCCCTCGCATTATCCGAGGACGACACCTCCGACGAGTCGAGGGAGCTCGCCCAGCAGATCCAAGACCTGAGCACAGAGCTGGCAGACAACCGCTCGCGGCTATCCGACGCCGAGCGGGCAGCCGACGACCTCGACAACTCTCTGGAGGACGCGGCGAGCTCGGCCGAGCTGGCCGATCAAGGCTTCACCGTTTTTAAGGCCACGCTGGCGAACCTCGCAGCCGACGCGATCCGCGCAGCCATTGGCGGCATAAAGAACCTCGCGGGCAACATACTGGAGCTGGGCCAGAACTTCACTGGCACCATGTCAGAAGTGCAGGCCATATCCGGGGCGACCGGCGACGAGCTGGAAACGCTGGAGAGCTGCGCCCGTGAGTTCGGCGCGACGACGACCTTCTCGGCGTCTGAGGCTGCCGAAGCTCTCAAATATATGGCCCTCGCGGGCTGGGACGTGGATCAATCCACGAGCGCCCTCGGAGGCGTTCTAAATCTGGCGGCGGCGTCCGGCATGGAGCTGGGCGCTGCCTCCGACATGGTAACAGACTACCTGAGCGCCTTCGGAATGGAGGCAGATCAGGCGGCATACTTCGCCGACCTGCTGGCCTCGGCTCAGTCGAGCAGCAACACCACCGCCGAAGCGCTGGGCGAAGCCTACAAGAACTGCGCCGCCAACCTGAACGCAGCCGGGCAGGACGTGGAAACCGTCACCTCCCTGCTGGAAGGCATGGCAAACCAAGGCTACAAGGGCAGCGAAGCAGGCACCGCTCTGGCTGCTATCATGCGAGACATAACAAACGCCATGGACGACGGCCAGATCAAGATCGGCGACACGTCCGTGGCCGTCATGGACGCGCAGGGCAACTTCCGCGACCTGACGGACATTCTCACCGAGGTGGAGGCCGCCACAAATGGAATGGGCGACGCCGAGCGGGCCGTGGCCCTGTCCTCGACGTTCACCGCAGACTCCACCAAGGGGCTGAACCTGATCCTCAACGAAGGCATGGACAGCATAGCCGGGTATGAGGACAACCTGAGAGCAGCAGGCGGCACGGCTGAGGAAATGGCCGCCATAATGAACGACAACCTCGGCGGCGACCTCGCGCAGATGAACAGCGCGTGGGAGGAACTGGGCCTGAAAATCTACGAGAAATTCGAGGGCACCCTCCGCTCCGCTGTCCAGTTTGTCACCAACTCCGTGATCCCGGCGATCGAGTGGCTGCTGGGGCACCTGCCTGAACTCGGCATAGCGCTGGGGACAGTCGGGGCCGTCGTGGCCGCTATGAACTGGGGCACAATCGTTCAGAAGCTCACCATGGTGAAGGGAGCGCTGCAAGGCGTAATGGCAGCACTCGGCGGGATCTCTGCCCCGGTGCTGGCCGTGATCGCGATCGTGGCCGCTCTCGCTGCGGCTTTTACGCATTTATGGAAAACGAACGACGAGTTCAGGGCCAAGATCACGGCGATCTGGGACGGTATCAAAGGCAAATTTCAGAAATTCGGCCAGACTATCACCGACAAGCTCAACGAGCTGGGCTTCGACTTCGAGAACTTCACCGAGGTGCTGAGCGCAGTCTGGAACGGCTTCTGCGAGCTGCTGGCCCCGGTATTCGAGGGAGTATTCCAGCAGATCAGCAATATTCTGGGGCTCGTCCTCGACGTGCTCGTCGGCCTGTTCGACGTTTTCGCCGGGATCTTCACCGGCGACTGGGAGCGAGTCTGGGAGGGCGTCAAGGAAATTTTCGGCGGCGTCTGGGACTTTTTGGTGAACACCTTCACCAACTGGGCCGACACCTTCAAGTCGCTGGCCGACACCGTGCTCGGCTGGTTTGGTACTACATGGGACGAGGCGTGGAGCTCCGTCAAGAGCTTTTTCGAGGGGATCTGGAACGGGATCGTCTCGTTTTTCTCCGGTATCTGGAGCGGGATCACCTCGACCGTGAGCAACGCCCTGAGCTGGATCAGTAATATTTTCACGACCGGCTGGACTGCGATCTCGTCGTTTTTCTCCGGGATCTGGAACGGGATCACCTCGTTTCTGTCTGGAGCATGGGAAAAAATCAAGAGCGTGGTACAAGTCGGGATCATGGCCGTGAAGGAAATCCTGAGCGCAGCCTTCCAGATCATCACGCTGCCCTTCCGGCTAATCTGGGAGAACTGCAAGGACACGGTGATCTCAATCTGGGAGGGGATAAAGTCGGCGATCTCCGGGGCCCTCGACGCTATAAAGGGCTGGATCAGCTCGAAGCTGGAGGCTGCGAAGAACGTCGTCAGCACCGTGACCGAGGGGATCAAGACCGTGGCCTCGAACGCATGGAACGCGATCAGCTCCACGGCGTCCTCCGTCTGGGAGACTGTCAAGGGGGCGATCAGCGACAAGATCAACGCGGCGCAGCAGGTAGTCAGCACCGTGACCGGCACCATAAAGAGTGTCGCGAGCAGCGCATGGAGCGCCGTCAGCTCTACCGCTTCGAGCCTCTGGGAAAGCACCAAGAACGCGATCAGCACCAAGCTGTCCGCAGCACAGCAGACCGTCAGCACCGTGACCGGCACCATAAAGAGCGTCGCCTCGTCTGCGTGGAGTTCGATCAGCTCCACGGCGTCCTCACTCTGGGGAACCGTACAGAGCACGATCGGCTCCAAGATAAACGCAGCATGGACGACCGTTACCTCTGCCGTGAACGGGATCAAGTCGAGCGTGAGCAGCGCCCTGAGCGGGGCACTCAGCACCGTGCAGTCGATATTCGGCAGCATACACAGCGCGATCAGCGACAAGATCAACGCTGCGAAGAACGTCGTCAGCAACGCCATAAACGCGATCAAGGGCTTTTTCAATTTCTCGTGGAGCCTGCCGAAGCTAAAGCTCCCGCATATCTCCATAAGCGGCAGCTTTTCACTCACACCGCCGAGCGTGCCACACTTCGGGATCGAATGGTACGCAGAGGGCGGTATTCTGACGCAGCCGACGATCTTCGGCGCGTCTGGTAACAACCTTCTGGCCGGTGGAGAGGCTGGAGCTGAGGCCGTCGTGCCGCTGGCTACCCTCTGGGAGAAGCTGGACGCCATGATCCGGGCCGTATTCGACAGCGCAAGCACCACCGGAGGATCCCCTGACGCCGGGCTCACGGCCAAGGCCGGGGAACTGCTCGCCATGGACGACTTCTCACTGGGAACCCTCGCGGGGAACGGCGGGACGGTGATCTATTACGACTTTTCCGGCTTCACATGGAGCCCACAGATCCAAGGGGGCGGCACCGGTGACGAGGACGACCTCATGGCCCGGCTCCGGGCGCACGAGGCTGAGTTCTTCGACTGGCTGGAGGAATTTATTCAAATGCGGGAGGTGGCGCAGTATGCGTAAGGTGACAGGCTACAAGGAATACACCACACGCGAGGGCGACACCTTCGACGCTCTCGCTCTGGAAATGTACGGCGAGGAAACCCTCGCCCACTACATCATAGAATTTAACCCCGACTACGCGGACATGCTGATCTTCGACGCGAACGTGGCCCTCCGGCTGCCGATCGTCGAGGACGTGGAGACGCCGGACACGCTGCCGCCGTGGCGTCGGGACACTGAGGACGAGGACAGCGCTTGAACCTCTACTACGAAGGAGTGGACATCTACAACGACGTGAGCGTGAACTACTGCGTCCATGAAATGCACGCAGAAAAGCAGGCCGACACGCTGGTGATCCGCTTCAACGACACCAAGGGCGTGTGGAGTAAATGGAACCCGGCAGAAGGTGACGCGATCCGCTTCAAGGAAGGGGCCAGCGACACCGGGAAAATGTTCATACACTCCATGCGGCCCGAAAACGGGCTTTTTACCGTGCGGGCCATGTCAATGCCGAAAACCGGCCGGACAAAGAAGTCGAAAAGCTGGGAGGGCGTGCGCTTCCTCCAGATCGCGAACGAGATCGCGGGAGCGCATGGCCTGACCTTCGAGAACTACGGCTGCACGGATCAGGTGTACCCGTACCTGAAACAAGACAACGAGACGGACTTCGCTCTGTTCTCCCGCCTCTGCACGCTGGAGGGCTGTCAAATGCTCATATACGACGGCAAGCTGCTGGCGTACAACGAGCAGTACATTGAGGGCCAGACCCCGGCGGGCGATCTGGAGGTGGACGAAAACGGGAACTTTATCTACCACGACAACCGGGCCGCCTGCTATGGCTCGTGTGTGATCGAGAGCGGCAGCTTCTCCGGGAGCTTCACCGCACCGAACGCCACGAGCTCGACCGTGCTCAGGCCAGCACAGCGGATCCAAGTCAACAGCAACGCCGAGGCGGCACGCTTCGCCAAGGGGCTGCTGAGGAACGCGAACAAGTACGGCCACACGGGCCAGTTCTCCAAGGCCCTGCTGACCGGCTACGCTGCCGCAAGCCTGCTGCAGCTAAAGACACCGAAGGCGAGCGCGTGGGACGGCCCCGTGTTCGTCTACAAGGTGCGGCACGACTTCGTGGGGAACAAATCAACCCTATATTTCAGGGACATGCTGGAGGGCTACTAAATGGGACAGATCAACAAGGGCACGATCGCCAGCGTGGAAGGCAACACGGCCCGCGTGGTGCCCTCCGACGCCGGAGCGAAGCCGACCGCAAAGATCACGATCCCGTGGCACCTTCGTGGAGCCACGGGGAACCTCAAAAAAGGCACGGCCGTGGTGTACGTCGAGTTCGACGACGCCAGCGGGCTGCTGCTGGGCCGTGCAGACGGTGAGTGGGGCGCATACCTCCCCCACCTCACCGCCGGATCCGTATCTGCCCCGGAGGGCGACGTGACCGCCAGAGGCGTGAGCCTCAGCGGCCACACGCACGGGGGCGTCGAGACTGGAGGCGGCAGCACCGGGAAACCGCAGTAAAGGAGGGATAGCATGGCGACAATGGCAAAATGGGGCTCGAAAACATGGGCCGTCAGCTCGAAGAAAGTCGTCGCGCTGGAGGGGCTGAGCTTCTCCTATTCTCAGGTGGCAGACAATAACACCTCCACCGAGGAAAAGAAAACGACGAACGAACGGGGCACCGAGCTTTTCCCTCTCAGCTTCACCACCACGCTGCACTCAGGCGCAGGCGTGGACGTGAGGGCCGAGATCGAAAGCTGGAAGGCCCTCGTCACAAAAGTGAATTATTTCTACCTCAACGGCAAGAAGCTGGGCCCGAAGCTCCAGCTGCGCAAGGTGGCCGTGAGCAACACGAAGCTGGACGACCTCGGCCGCATACGGCTGGCGACTCTCTCCTTCGAGTTCAAAGAGTACGACCCGGACACCACCAGCGTGAAGGCGACGAGCACCTCGGCGCTCAAAGTGAAAGCCACAAAGAGCGAGAAAAAGCAGAAGAAAAAGACGAACACCGCAGTCAAGAAGGCCGAGAAAAAGAGCGTCAAGGTGGGCGACTATGTGAAGCCGACCGGCAAGAAGTACGCGACCGGCCAGACGATCCCCCAGTGGGTAAAGGATCGCAAGCATAAGGTGAGCCAGATCAAGGGCGACCGCGTGCTGCTGGGCCACCCGGACGGGATCAACAGCTGGGTATATCTGAGCGAAGTCACGCTCGCATAGGAAGGAGGACGGCATGAAAGCACACGGAAATGGAAAACCGGAGACATGCGCCTCCAATCTGCTGCGCATTGTGCGCGGCGAAGTGGCCTACGACCGCGTGAGAGGCCGCGACGGCGCTCTGGTGGATCAACCGAACGCCACCGACGAGGCCGTGGCCGACGCCGAGTGGGTGCTCGAAACCTACGAGCCCCGCGTGGACGCGGAAAACATAATCGGCAGCGGCGAGGCCGTCAAGAACGGCGAGTTCGCGCTGCTGGTGGACATTGACAGGAAGGAGGACGAGGAAGAATGAGCGAGCTGTATTTTATCAACACAGACGCCGGGCGCGTGAGCGAGGACGTGCTGGAGGATCTGGAGAACGGCGTCAGCGAACCGCTCTACCCCGGCGACGAGCGCCGGATCTTCGGCGAGGCTCTGTCTCTGGTGATCGTCTCAGTCTACAACAGCGTGAACGACGCCTGCCGCCAGAAAATGCTCCGGTATGCTCGCGGGGCCGTGCTGGACGCGCTCGGCGAGAACCGGGACACAAAGCGGCTGGATCCTACCTTCGCCACCGTGACGCTGCGCTTCGGAGTAGAGGAAACGCAGCCGGGCAACATTGTGATCCCGGCCGGGATCCGAGTCACCGGCGACTTCGTTCACTACTTCGTGACGGACGAAACCGTCGTTTTATATGCAGGCTCCGAGCACGTCGAAGTGACGGCCACGGCTGAGGCTGGCGGCGCGGACTACAACGACATGGCCCCCGGAGTCCTCTCAAATATCGTGGACATATCGGAGATCCCGCTGATCGACTATGTGACCAACACCAGCGCCTCGGAGGGAGGCGGCGACCGGGAAAGCGACGACGCATACCGGGAGCGGATCCGGGAGGCCGAGAACCGGCTCAGCACAGCGGGCCCGGCCAAAGCCTACAAATACTGGGCGCTGTCTGCGGATCCGACCGTCACCGACGCCGTGGTGGAGTCGGAAACAGAGCGGGTAAAGCGGGAGCTGAAAACCTACGCCGGGCACGCCTTCCAAGGCGGTGCCAACCTTCTGCCGGACACGCTGACCGTGTACCGGCCGGACGGATCCGAGGCCGAGAGCGGGACGGACTACACGGCGAGCTATGAGGACGAGCTGCTCACACTGGAGCTCTCAGGGGCACTCGAAAGCGCCCAGACCGTCAAGATCGAGATCACCCGGAAAATGTACGGGCGCGTCAAAATCGTGCCGATCTGCGCCGGGGGCGAGATCCCGGACGAGGACGTGCTGGCCGCCGTGCTGGCGTCATGCTCTGCCGACGACGTGCGGCCGCTCACGGATCTGGTGCAGGTGGAGGCCCCGGAGGTGGAAACCTACGACATAGAGCTGACCTACTACACTACCAAGGCCAACGAGTCCGAAGTCGTCAAGAACGTGGAGGGCGTGGACGGAGCGATCGCCCGGTACAACTACTGGCAGAGCTCCACGCTCAATCAGGACATAAACCCGGACGAGCTCAGGAAGCTGATCCTCTGCCCCCACTGGACGGAGAACCAGCTCGGAGCCACCCGCGTAATCATAACCAAGCCGGAATACAAGGAGCTGCCGAGCACCACGGTGGCGAAGTTCTCCGGCAAACAGACGGTGCGCCATATCGTCAAAGACTAAAGGAGGTGGGAACATGGGCGGCATGAGGATCTCAGAGCTGGACTTTATCAGGCTTCTGCCCGCCTTCATGCGGGACGACGAGGCGGCGATCGCGCTCAGCAAGGCCATGAACAAGCTGCTCCGGGAGCCCTTCAAACGGATCGACACGATCCGCACATGGGACAAGATCGACGAGCTGACCGAGCCGGAATGTGACGAGCTGGCGTGGGAGCTGGACGTGGACTGGTACGACTCCGGCGGCATGAGTCTGGAGGAAAAGCGCAACACCCTAAAGCTCGCGCAGCAGATCAAGCGCAAGCGCGGCACGAAATGGGCCGTCGAGCAGCTGATCAGCGCCTACTTCGGCGAGGGCTACGTCATGGAGTGGTACGAAATGTACGGCACCCCCTACACCTTCGCAGCTCTCACCACAAACGAACACACGGACGCCGCGAGCTTCGAGAAGTTCATGGAGGCCGTGAGGGCAGCCAAGAACGTGCGCTCGCATATAGCGGGCGTTTTCTATTTCTGGCAGCAGGGCCCGGATCCCGGCGTGGAGTACGCGCTGGGCTCGAAAATGTACCGCTACAATTTCAGGAAGTGCGGCACCTACCCACGGAGGGCGACCGTGGGCTTTTTGATCAAGCCGAGCATTGAGACGGAGCCGGAGGCGAAGCTCTACCTCTACGGCTTCACCAAGCCCGGCCAGTTCGCCTGCGGCACCTACCCGCGCCCCGGTACACTCGGCGCGGCCGTGAAGGAAGGCGTCGCGGTAAATGCAGAGGACGAGGGGATCCGGTACAAGTTCAAACGCAAGGCCGGTACCTATCCACGCCCCGGCACGCTGGGGCAGGCAATAAAGCAGGCCGTCGCGGCAGGCCCGGAAACGGAGCCCACCCGGTACGGCTTCACCAAGGCCGGGCAGCTCCCGTGTGGGACATACCCCCGGCCGGGAGCTCTGGGGCAGGTACTCCAGAGCAAGATCGAGGCCGGAGTCGCTGCGCTTTTCCTGCCCTATGCCTTCACTAAGGCGGGGCCCGGCACCTGCGGCACCTATCCGGCCAAGGCCACGCTCGGCGTGACCTGCAAAAACATGGCAGCAGCGGCCCCGGAGGCCGTGCTTCTGGCTTATGCCTTTACGAAGTGCGGTACCCGGCGCTGCGGGCAATAAAACGAAAGGAGGCACAGCATGGCGTATTTTAGCGACACGTTCATGGGCCACCGCCGGAAACAGTGGCTCCGCTCGCTCCACCACGTCGAGGCACAGGTGAGCGGCGCGTGGCACAAGGGAAGTATCGACCAGAAAAAGATCGAAGGCGACACCCTCATAATCATGGCGACCTTCCCCACACTGAACGACCTCGCCTGCACGATCACCGCCTCACGGCTCATTGACGTGCGCGGGGAGCAGGCGGCCTACCAGCAGCGCGTGATCGAGAAAGTCAGCGGGCAGGGAGTCATGATCAAGCTGACGATCCCGATCTACGAAGTCACACCATAAAGAAAGGAGGAACCGAACATGTACCAGCGCACGAAATGGCTCGACGAGGTAAAGGACGAGCACTCGGAGGAAATCATTCAGGAAGGCACCGACCAGAGCGCGGCCCACTTCAACAACATGGAGGAAGGGATCACCGACGCCAGCGTGGCCGCCGCCCTTCTGCTGATCGCCACCGGGGATCTCTCTCAGCAGACCTCGATCGAGCGGAAAGTCGTCACCCTGAGCAATAAGCAGGGGTACCCCTTCAATGACTCAGAGCAGACGATCAACCTCACGGTGACGAGGGACTCCACCGACTACACCGTGGACGTGGATATTCAGGCCCATGACGGCAACGTCGGGGACGTGAGGATCTACGGCAAACAGACCAACGGCTTCAAAGTGGCCTACGACGGCAGCGCCAAGAGCGCGACCCTTATTCTCAGAGTACAAGGAGGCATGTAAAAATGGCAAAAATTAACGACGTGCAGGTGATCGAGAAGAACACCGGCGAGAAGATCCAGTGGGAGCAGGACGGGTACCGCCTCAGCTTCGACGACGACGCCCTGAGCGTCAAGGTGACAAAGTATCAGGAGGACGAGCGCCGCGTGCTCGATATTTGCGCAAGCAGGACGGGCGACCTCATGCTGGGCGTGCAGCCCGGCGGCCGCTATGTGGCCCAGATCGAGATCCCGGCCGCAGAGTATGACGAGCACACCGAGGGCGAGGGCGACGAGCAAGTCACCACCCGCACCAAGAAAGACCTCGACATGGCAGAGGTGACGCTGATCCTCTGGAGCATTGAATAAGCAGAAAGGAGCACAGAAAAATGGCAAACTTTGATCTCACCAATCTGGCAGTAAAAACGATCTGCCCGATCAACTCCGTCATGGTGGACGACACGGATCTGCCGTCCGTCATGGTGTATATCCCGGCCTTCAAAAACAGCGAGGTGCTGACCGGAGGCAACGACTCGATCCACCCGGCCTTTATCGTAAACGGCCAGCAGATCAAGGGCTTCTGGTACGGCAAGTATCAGGCCCACAACTACAAGGGCGTGGCGTACAGCCTGCCCGCTGAGGATCCGACCGCCTCGATCAACTTCGACACGGCCGTGAACGCCTGCGAGGCCAAGGGCCACGGCTGGCACCTCAGCACCAACGCCGAGTGGGCCGCGATCGCGCTCTGGTGCAAAAAGAACGGCTTCATGCCCTACGGCAACAACAACTGGGGCAAAGACTCCAGCGAGAGCAATTTCAAAGCGATCCCCATGACCTACGAAGGAGGCGAGAGCCACAAGGGAGAGCCCGCGCACGTCGCAACCGGCACCGGCCCTCTGACGTGGAGCCACGACAAGACTCTCGCCGGGATCTGGGATCTGAACGGCAACGTCTGGGAGTGGCAGGGCGGCATCCGGCTTGTATGGGGCGAGCTCCAGATCCTTGCCAACAATGACGCCGCCGATCCTGACAACCCGCAGAACGCGACAAGCACCTGCTGGAAGGCGATCAGCGCGACCGACGGCTCTCTGGTAGAGCCTGAGAGCAAGACCACCGACTCAGCGCCGAAGCTGTCCGGCAGCACCGTGAAGCTCGACTATGTGAGCAACGCGTGGCAGTACAACACCAGCGTGACGAGCTCCGAGGACGCGAGCCGGAGCTGCGCCTTCGGTAAAGTCACCGCAGCCGAGGCGATCGGCGACGCCGCCAAGGTGCTGCTGCGTTCTCTGGCCCTGCTCCCCGATCAGGGCGCTGAGGAAGCGGACTACGAGGGCGACTACATGTGGTGGAACAACAAGCAGGCAGAGCGCTGCGTCTATCGCGGGGGCAACTGGTACAACGGCGCGGGCGCGGGCGTGTTCTCCCTCGCCGGCTACAATGCCCGCTCGGGCTCCAGCCCGGGCGTCGGCTTCCGGCCCGCTTATATCCCGGAGGTAATCGGGTAATCTGGCAATCTGATAATCTGGCTCAGGGCGGCCCCACCAAAGGCCGCCCTGTCCCATTCCAAGGAGCGACAACATGGACAATCTACAACTGCGGCAGCGCATAGTCCGAAGCATGATCCGGGTAAACGAGCGCACCGCCAATATGCGAAAGCCGGAGAAGTTCGCGTACCGCCAGCACATGACGGCCGCGTTCATGGACATGCTGGAGTTCTGCATTGAGGCCAACCGCTCACGCGGGAAAGCCCGGCAAGAGCTCCAAGACAAAATGGACACCAAGCTGGACGTGCTGCGCTCTCTGGTAGACACGGCAGTCTCGCCGGAGGATCGCCTGATCTCTCCGGGGCTCCACGAAGTCTGGAGCAAAGAGCTGAACGAAATCGGGCGTATGCTCGGCGGCTGGAAAAAGTCGAACGAGTAGACACGCCCGTGGGGAATATGCCGTGAATAAAGGGAGCGCTGCGTGTATCGCGGGGGCAACTGGAACAACGGCGCGAACGCGGGCGTGTTCTACCTCAACGGCAACAATGCCCGCTCGAACTCCAACACGAACATCGGCTTCCGGCCCGCTCTGGCCTCGTTCGTTATAGTCTGCGAGCCACGGCCCGGCAGAAACACTGAGGCTAAAGGGGCATATTTCCCGGCCGACAAGGCCAAAGATGAACGCCCGCGCCGCTGCCGGTGGAGACACTGGGACGGCAGCCTGCT
Organism: Diplocloster hominis; assembly: GCF_032380655.1. Taxonomy (NCBI): domain Bacteria; kingdom Bacillati; phylum Bacillota; class Clostridia; order Lachnospirales; family Lachnospiraceae; genus Diplocloster; species Diplocloster hominis. The sequence goes on from NZ_JAWDIY010000010.1 coordinate 59,407, forward strand.
GGTGGAGGCCACCAGAGGCAACGGGCAAACCGCGCAGGCTGGCCGATCTTGTGCAAACAGGTGAAGGGCCGCCGGGGATCTATGGCGTGGCGGCCATGGACGACCGGAGGCACCGAGGATTGTCACACGCGGGGCCATATCTTTTTTGAAAACAGGAAGGAGCGACTACATGAAAGAACAGCACCGCCCTTCCCTTCTGGAGCGCATTTACTCGTGGGAGAACCTTCTGGACGCATACCACGAGGCAGCGAAAGAAAAGTGGTACCGCGACGACGTGGCCGCCTTCTCGGCTAATCTGGAGGCGAACCTGATCAGCATACAGAACGACCTCATGTGGCGCACCTACGAGGTGGGCCGGTACCGTGAGTTTTACGTTCACGAGCCGAAAAAGAGGCTGATCATGGCACTGGGCTTCCGGGATCGCGTCGTACAGTGGGCCATATACCTGCAAGTCAACCAAGAGCTCGACAATGGCATGATCTACCACTCATACGGGTGCAGAGTCGGCAAGGGCACCACCAGAGCAGCCGAGCGGCTGCAATACTGGAGCACCCTCGTGGATCGCAAGCCGGAGCGCTGGCACTACTTAAAGCTGGACGTTTCAAAGTATTTTTACCGGGTAGACCATGAGGTGCTTCTCGGTATTCTGGCGCGGAAATATCCGGGCGAGGACGGTTTTCTCTGGCTCATGCGCCGGATCGTCTGCTGCGACCATACGCCCTTCGGACTGCCGCCGGGAGTGAGCGCCGACGAGGTGCCGCCCTCCGAGCGGCTTTTTGAGGTGGGTATGCCGATCGGCAACCTCACCAGCCAGCTGCTCGCGAACGTCTGCCTCAACGAGCTGGATCAGTATATCAAGCACGAGCTCCGGGCGCACTTCTACGTCCGGTACATGGACGACATGGTGCTGCTGCACCCCGACGCCAAAGTGCTGAACGAATGGCGCGTCCTGATCGAGAGCTATCTCAACGAAGTGCTGCACCTCGAACTGAACGGCAAGACCACGATCGGCCTCGTCAAGCGCGGGATCACCTTCGTGGGATGCCGGATCTATCCCGGCTACCGAAAGCCGACGAAGGCAGCCGTCAAAAAGATGAAGGCCCGTATGCGGTACATAGCCAAGGAATACGAGGAAGGGCTGATCGACTTCGACGTGGTGGACGCGACCATGCAGAGCTACTTCGGACTGCTCGGCCATTGTGCCACCCACGGGCTCCAGAAGTGGATCGAGAAAAACATAATTTTCAAACGCAAAGACGGCGAACCGTCTCAGGAGGTGACAACATGGACTACATTCTCACAGCACTGATCGCCGCGAGCATACCCTCGGCGATCACCGGCTTCTGTTTTTGGTGTATCGAGCAGAAGATCCAGAAGCAGAGCAAGAAACGGGAGGACGAAGAAAAGGAGCTGCGCAAAGCTCAGGAAAAGCGCGAACAGGCACGCGAGCAGCACGAGCTCCTTCTCATTCAGGGAGTGGGCGCGGCGATCGCACTCGGAGAGGCCACGGCCAAGGCCGTGCAGCGGATCCCGGACGCGCATTGTAATGGCGACATGCACGCCGCGCTGGAATATGCCGCCGAAATCAAACACCGGCAGAAGGACTTCCTCGCCCAGCAGGGCGTCGAGGCCATGCACGAGTGAGGAAGGAGGCCGCACCATGGACGACTACACCACGCCGCCCGGCACCGGGGACGAGCCCGCCGCATACACGGACGAGCAGATCCGGCAGCTCGTGAAGGAGAACCGGCAGCTCAAAAAACAGATCCGGCAGCTGAAAGCTGCTGCAGCAGAGCGCAAAAAGGTGGAGTTTTCAAAGCTCATTTTCGTGGGCGTGAGTGTTCTCACGCTCGCGATCACCGTCTTTTCCTGCCGCATGATCTGGCTCACCATGGACACCTCGGCGCTGGCCTACCTTATACCGGCGGTATTCACGGAAATGGCAACGGGCACCGGCTTTTATTATTCCAAGGCCAAGGCAGAGAACAAGATCAAGCTCATGGCCGCAAACGGAGTAAAGCCGGAGGGCCCGCAGGACTTCGACCAACTGTAAGGAGGTAAAGCATGGCACTGAAAGGAAACACCAACGAGGAAAGGATCTGGAACTTCCTCAAAAGCAAGGGCCTGAGCGACCACGGAGCCGCCGGGCTCATGGGGAACTTGTACGCCGAGAGCGCACTCAATCCCCACAACCTCCAGAACACATACGAGAAAAAGCTGGGGCTCACGGACGACGCCTACACGGCCGCCGTGGACTCCGGCAGCTACACCAACTTCGTGAGGGACTCGGCAGGCTACGGCCTCGCCCAGTGGACGTACTGGAGCCGCAAGGAGGGCCTGCTGGCCTATGTGCGCAGCCTCGGCGCGTCCGTCGGCGATCTGGAGGCCCAGCTCGGCTATCTTTTCAAGGAGCTGAGCGAAGGCTACACCGGACTGCTGGCAACGCTGAAAACGGCCACGAGCGTGCGCACGGCCTCCGACGCCGTGCTGACCAAGTTTGAGCGCCCGGCCGATCAGAGCGCCAGCGTGCAGGCCAAGCGGGCCAGCTATGGCGAGAACTACCTCACAAAATACGCCGGGGACACCAGCTCCCAGCAGGAACCCGTGAAAGGAGGCAACAACATGGGTAACAGTTCATTGATAGACTGCACGATCCTGAGCCCTAACCACAGCGGCAAAAGGACGCACAGCATTGACACGCTCACCCCTCATTGTGTGGTGGGCCAGCTGTCTGCCGAGTCGATCGGCGGGTGCTTCCCTAAAGGCCGGGAGGCAAGCTGCAACTATGGCATAGGCTACGACGGCCGCGTCTGCCTGATCGTTGACGAAGCAAATCGGAGCTGGTGCAGCTCCAGCAACTCCAACGACCAGAGAGCGATCACGATCGATTGCGCCAGCGACATGACGGATCCCTACGCCATGAAGTCGGCCGTCTACGAGAAGCTGATCAAGCTCTGCGCGGACATCTGCAAGCGCTACGGAAAGACCAAGGTTTTGTGGCTCGGCAGCAAAGAGAAAACGCTCGCCTACACACCGAAAAGCAACGAAATGGTGCTGACAGCGCACCGCTGGTTTGCGAATAAGTCGTGCCCCGGCGACTGGCTGTACTCCCGGTACGGAGAGCTGGCGAACCGGATCAACGCCCTGCTGGGATCCAGCGGCAGCTCTGGAGGTACGAGCGGGAGCGGATCCGGCAGCACGTCCTCCAGCTCCGACCTCTACTACGTCCAGAGCGGTGCATATTCCAAGAAGGAGAACGCGGACGCGCAGGCCGCGAAGCTGAAAGTGAAGGGCTTCGAGGTGCTGATCAAGAAGATCGGCAACCTCTACAAAGTGCAGACCGGGGCCTATTCCAAGAAGGCAAACGCGGACGCGCAGGCCGCGAAGCTGAAAGCGGCGGGCTTCGACGCCTTCGTGACAACCGAGGGCGGCACCTCTGCCGGATCCTCCGAGATCAAGATCGGCGACGTGGTGCAATTCGCTGGCGGCCCGCACTATACCAGCGCGAACGCCAGCAGCTACTCCACAACGCCGAAGGCTGGCCCGGCCAAGGTGACGGCGATCAGCAAAGGGGCCAAGCACCCCTACCACATCATACACACCACCAGCGCCTCCAGCGTCTACGGCTGGGTAGACGCCGACAAGATCACAAAATGATCGGGGCGGCCCTTAATCTGGTGCCGCTCATTGTGTGGGTGGTAATCATGGTAATATGGATCCGTGCGCTCGTGAACTGGGACGGGGATCAACAGTGTGACCGCGACTGCGACGCCTGCCCCTTCCCTAAAACGCACGAGTGCATAGAGGACGAAAGGAGAACAGACAAATGAACGATACCCTTCAACAGATTTTAACCGCGTGCGTGCCGATCCTCTGCCTGCTGATCACAGCGGGCGGGGCCTACCTCGTGGCACTCATGCGCCGCGAGACGGCTCAGATCGAAAAAGAGATCGGCAACGAAACCGTGAGCAAGTACATGGACATGGCCGTGGACGCCGTGGCGCAGGCCGTGGCATATACCGCCCAGACCTTCGTTGACGCCCTCAAAGCCGAGGGGAAATTCACAAAGGAGAAGCAGCTCGAAGCCTTCCAGAAGGCGAAGGACAAAGCGCTGGAGATCCTCGGCGACACCGTGGTGAACGTGCTCAACGAAGTGTACGGAGACTTCGACGCATGGATCGAGACAAAGATCGAGCAGGCGTGCCGGGAGGATAAGAAATCGGCCGAGAAGCAGGCGGCCAGCACAGCGGCGACAACGGCAGCGGCCACAGCGGCCAGCGTGGCGACGACGATCGCCACCACGGCCGTGCAGCAGATCGCGGCCGAAGTACCGGCTCAGGGCGTCGAGGTGAGCACCGAAGTGGAGATCACGGAGGACGACACCGAAGCGGCCACAGAATAAGCAAAGCAGGGGCACAGAGAAGCCCCAGACCGAAGAAAAGAGCCCGGCGGGTAGTTTATACCCTCCGGGCCCTTTTTGTCGTTCTGCGGGCTCTACTCGGCCAAGCTCGGCAGAATATAGAGATCTGTCACATAGTCGCCGAGCTGATTTTCCACAACCTCACCGGCCGCTATTTTCTGGATCAGATCAGCGTCAACAGTAAACGACACCACCTTCTGCTCCGAACCGTCGGACATGTCAGCGACCGCCCAGTATTGCAGCTCGTCAAACACGTCACAGCCCTGCGACTGGATCAGATCGGCGACGTTGTAATAATTCTGATCCACCGTGGCCTCGTTATTGTAGCTGCTGGAAATCTTCGCTTTTATGACGAGAACGCTCTGGCCGTCGATCTCGTTCGTGATCGCGCTCACCAGCTCGCCATGCTCCAGCGTGTATGCAGCGGCCTCACTCTCGCCGCCCGCGCTCTCTCCGGCGCTCTCCGTGGACTTCTCCACCGGATCGCTCGTAACCGTGGCGGACGGATCCGACGCGCTCCCGCTGTCTGCCGGATCTTTATCGCCCCCGCCAATCGCAGCGGCCAAAATAATGACCACGACCACAGCGATCACGATCCATTTCTTTTTGCCCTTCTTTTTTGGGGCCGCTGCCTGCTGCCCCGTTTGTTTTTTACCCATGCGGCAACCTCCTGAACATGCTAACAGATTTAGCGCTTTTTCGCCTTTAGTCATGTTTGGCATAATTATAAAGCGGGAAACATGGTAATGTCAATATGAGTTACCCATGTTTGGGATAAAAAAGGGAGGCCGGAGTGTGAAGTTATACAGATACAAGGACGGAAAATGTAACGCCTCCGGCAGCAGGATCAGGGAACTGCGGGAAGCGGCCGGGCTGTCTCAGGAACAACTCGCCGCGAAGATCCAGCTCGCCGGGCTGAACCTGAACCAGAAGGCGATCAGCAGGATCGAGACGGGCGAGCGCGTCGTGCCGGACTTCGAGCTGCTCTACTTCTCCGAAGCGCTGGGCGTGCCTGTCTGCTCCCTACTGGACGAAGAATAGAAGCGGGAAACCGCTTTTATTTTTTTGTGAAAAAACGCGAAACGGCGCTTGACAATGCGCCAATAAAGGCGTATAGTAAAAGTACGCCAAAAAAGGCGTAAAAAAGGAGGTACGACATGGAAGTCAAAGAACTGAGGAAACGCCAAGGGCTGACGCAGAAGCAGCTCGCCGAGCAGATCGGTGTAAATATCCGCTGGGTGCAGAAATTAGAGGCCGGGGAGATCAAGCTGGAAAATATCACATTTTTGAACGCGATCAAGCTGATCAGAGCCCTGACTCCATACGACGACGAGAAACAGATCGCGAAGGAGATGTACCTCATAACCAAGCGCACACTAAAGGAGAACGCATAAGAAGCAAAGAAACGGGGAGCGGCGACGGGCTGCTCCCTTATTTTCATTTATGGAGGGATCGAAGGCATGAGACGCTTCAAGCACCTGAGCAAAACAGACCGGCTTCGCATTGAGGCCCACATCAAAGATAAAAAAGAACCGAAGGAGATCGCCGAGATAATCGGCGTCCATGTTTCCACCATATACCGGGAGCTAAAGCGCGGCCAGTACGAGCACCTGAACAGCGACTACACCACCGAAATGCGGTACAGCCCGGACATAGCAGAGGAACGGTACCGGGAGAACCTGAAAGCCAAGGGGCCGGATCTCAAAATCGGCAAGGATCACCGGCTGGCTGAGCACATAGAGACAAAGATCGCCGACGAGAAGTACAGCCCGGCGGCCGTCCTCGGCGAAATTAAGGCGCAGGGGCTCCAGTTTAGCACCTCGATCTCCGTGAATACCCTTTACAGCTATATCGAAAAAGGGATCTTTTTCCGGCTCACGAACAAAGACCTCCCAGTGAAAGCCAACCGGAAACGCGGCTACCGAAAAGTGAAAGAGGCGGCCAGACCGCCGAAGGGCGACAGCATAGAAAAGCGCCCGGAGGAAATCGCAAAGCGCGAAACCTTCGGGCACTGGGAAATGGACACAGTAGTGAGCGCCAGACCTTCCAAGAAGGTGCTGCTCGTCCTCTCTGAGAGACTCACCCGCGACGAGATCGTGCGGCAGCTCCCGGACAAGACCGCCGCCAGCGTGGTGCAGGCCCTCGACAGTCTGGAGCAGGAATACGGCCGGGCCTTCCCTCACATCTTCCAGACGATCACCTGCGACAACGGGACGGAGTTCTCAGACCACGAGGGGATCGAACGCAGCGCCACCGGAGAGGGGCAGAGGACGAAGCTCTACTACTGCCACCCGTACAGCGCATACGAGCGCGGAACCAATGAGAACACCAACAAGCTGATCCGGCGCTTCGTGCCGAAGGGGACGAACTTCGAGGATCTCACCGACGAGCGGGTGGCCCAGATCGAGGACTGGCTGAACAACTACCCGCGCCAGATCCTCGGTTTTATGAGCGCCGGGGCCCTATTTCAAGAGCAGGTGGAGGCCCTTCTGGGGGCTCTATAAAATTTTTTTGATTTTTTTCGCATTTACTCTTGACATTTCCCAATCTCTAACCGCATAGCGTTCGCTATTGCCAATTTCCAGTAATTACACTATACTTAAAGGAGGAAAATGAATGAAAAAAACACGGACAATTTCAGAGAGTTATGAGGCATTGAAAGCAGTGATGCCGCAGAGAATCCGGGAGGAATTTGACCAGATAGAAGCTGGAGAGAGGCTGCCGGAGCTATACTATGACTTGCCATTTAAAAAGGCTTTTCACCCGGATCTTCACCCGGACCGGGTTACGAAAATCTTTCAATTGATTTTTCATCAGGAACTGGTTGTATTGGGGTCTTTGAATACCGCTCCGCCGAAGGTATCTATTTATTCGAAAAACACGATTCTGGATCAATTGGCCCGAATGTCAGATGAAGGGATTTTCGAAATGGAAATGCAGCGGAAAGCCCAGGAATTTATCACAGAGAGAATGGACGTGTATGTATCGGACCTTATTATGCTTCAATATTCTGTGGAAAAAGGGCATAAGAAATCGGGGATGAGTTTTCCAGATATCCCAACGACGTATGCGGTAGTATTTATGAAGGAGAGCCCGGGACAGTTTCAGAGTAATCCCAGCTTTATCCATTACCGGAAAAACGAGACAGATACGGGAGTGCAGCTGTCTGATCTGTCCAGAGTGGTATATATCGAACTGGATAAATGTCTGAAACAGATGCTGGAACAAAGCTGTCCGCCGGAGCTTGAGGAGTTGGGCTGTTTTCTGGCATTCCTGGCGGATGTGAATGGGGAGCAGATCCTTATAAGGGATGATGCACCCAATGGAATAATGTATCAGGAAATCCGGGAAGAACTTCGCAATATGGCGAAGAATAAGAAGGAGCTGATGTCGATGCTGACCGAGAAGTACGAAGCCGATATCCGTTTTTCTGAGCTGAGTCAGGCCAGAAAAGAAGGTATGCAGGAAGGAATTCAGAAGGGAATCCAGGAAGGTATCCAGGAAGGAATGCAGAAAGGAATAAGGGCATTTATTGCACTGTGCAGGAAATTGGACAAATCGCAGGAAGAGACGATTCTGGAAATCAAGAGGGAATTCTTATTCACTCCGGAAGAAGCCAAAGAGGCAATCAGGAATTATTGGTAGCGTCTCTCGCAAGCTTGTATGGGCTTTAAGCAGAAAACTGCCGCATTTCGGTTTTAAGAGCCGGTGCGGCAGCTTTTATTTCGTAGGACACCGGCAGGAGCGCAGACAAGTATCACGGATGTGGGTATGCATACGGAACAGTCAGATCCCCCACAAACTTACCAGAATTTTCTTACTATTTTCACAAAATGAACACAAAGGTAGTTTATAATGAAGCAGATTTATGACACGTAAGTCTAAGGAGGGAACAGCTTGATAGAAGTTAAAAACCTAGTGAAGAGATACGGCGGCCACACGGCGGTAAACGATCTGAGCTTCGAGGTGGAGGAGGGCCAGATCTACGGCTTCCTGGGCCCAAACGGTGCGGGGAAATCCACAACGATGAATATTATTACCGGTTACCTGGCTCCCAGCGAAGGCCAGGTCCTGATCAACGGCCACGACATTTTTGAGGAGCCGGAGGAAGCAAAAAAATGTATCGGTTACCTGCCCGAGCAGCCTCCCCTGTATATGGATATGACACCGTTTGAGTACCTGAATTTCTGTGTGGAGTTAAAAGGGGTGGAAAAGGAAAAACGTCAGGATATGATCCGTGAAATTATGGGAAGGACCAAAATACTGGATGTAAAAGACCGGTTGATCCGCAATCTTTCCAAAGGCTATCGTCAGCGTGTGGGCTTGGCGCAGGCACTGATCGGCTATCCGCCGGTTATTATACTGGATGAACCGACCGTAGGGCTTGATCCCAAACAGATTATCGAGATCCGGGATCTGATCAAAGATCTGGGAAAACACCACACGGTAATTTTAAGTTCCCATATTCTCTCCGAGGTCAGCGCGGTCTGTGATTATGTCATGATTATTTCCCGCGGGGAGCTGGTGGCCAGCGACACCCCGGATAATCTGAGCAAGCTGGTTCTGGGGTCCAATGTGCTGGAGCTGACGGTCAAGGGGACGAAGCAGAAAGTAGAGCAGATCTTAAAGAGAATGGAGCAGATCCGGGAATTCGAAATCCATTCCTCCAATACACCGGACTGCGTCGCAGTAACCATCAAGACGAACGAGAAGGTTGATCTGCGGGAAGATCTGTCTTATGAGTTCGCCGGAGAGAGATGTCCGATTCTTGAAATGAAGCAGTCGAATATGTCGCTGGAGGATGTTTTCCTTGAATTAACCGCGGAACGGCCTAAGGCGGAATCTGATAAAGAAAAGCGTTCCTTTTTCAGACGGCGGAAGAAAAAAGTAGAGCTGACGGTCGCGGAGGAAGTGGAACGGGAAATTAGCGGGAATGAGAATACAGGATCAGAATCCCAGTCCGGAACTATAGAGAACGAATCCGATGAGACGCAGGACAATAGAACTCCGGAAGAAAAAGAAATCCTGGAAGAAAAAGAAACCCCGGACGACAATAAAACCGAGTCAGGCGGTGCTGAATCCGGACAGAAACAGGAGGTAGAGAAATAAGATGTTGGCAATTTATAAGAAAGAACTAAAATCCTATTATACCTCCATGATCGGCTATATAGTCGCGGCGTTAACGCTGGTGGCGGTAGGAATCTACTTTTATGCATATAATCTGCTTTCGCTTTCACCATTTATCGGTTATGCGCTGTCGGGAGCCAGTATTACGCTTCTGATTGTGGTTCCGATTCTCACAATGCGCTCCCTGGCAGAAGAACAGCGCAGCAAGACAGATCAGCTTTTGCTGACTGCACCTGTAACGATTGGGAAGATCGTAATGGGCAAATTTTTGGCCATGGTATCGGTTATCCTGTTCCCGGTTGTAATCATCTGCTTTTATCCGCTGGCACTGGCCTTGTTTGGGAAAGTGCCGTTTCTGAGTTCTTACTCGGTAATCTTTGGCTTCCTTCTTCTCTATGCGGCGGCCATTGCAGTTGGAATGTTCCTCTCATCCATTACAGAAAGCCAGATTATCGCGGCTGTTGTTAGCTTTGGCGTCCTCTTCCTGAGTTTTTTGATGGGGGGGATCAGCGGTATGGTATCTGACACCGCGAAAACTTCACTGATCGCCTTTACGGTCCTGATCATTGTTCTGGTACTCATTATCTATGGAATGACGAAAAATGTAGTGGTACCAGTGGTGGTGGGGCTGGCAGGCGAAGCAGTGCTGATCGCTGTATACGTGTTGAAATCCGCCTGGCTGGCAGGGGCAATCAACAAAGTGCTGAATTCGCTGGATATCATGTCCCGTTTTAATACCTTTGTCAATGGAACACTGGATCTGGGCGCGGTGCTTTATTATCTGTCCGTGATCGGATTGTTCTGCTTCCTGACATATCAGTCCATTGAAAAAAGACGCTGGAGCTAGGAGGGAGGACGAGAATGAAGAAATTTAATATAAAAGAGAGCTTCCGAAAGGGAGTAAAAAATAAAAGATTACGGCATGGATCCTACAGCCTGGGCCTGGCGATGATCGTTCTGGCTATTATCGTAGTGGTTAATATGGCGGTGAACGCACTGCCCTCCAAGTTCCGGGAGTTCGATCTGACCGGCCAGAATCTGACCCTGATCGGCAGCCAGACCACCGAGGTGCTGGATGCGCTGACAAAAGATGTTCAGATCTATCTGGTGGCTCAGAGCGGCCAGGAGGACGAGACCACGAAAAAGCTGCTGGAAAACTATGCCCAGGCCAGCGACCATATTAAATTCGAAGTGAGGGATCCCGTCAAGAATCCTGCTTTCTTAAACAGCTATCAGGATATGGATTTATATAATAATAGTGTGATCGTGGAATGCGGTGACCGGAAAAAAGCATTGAGTCCGGATCAGATCTATGAATATCAGATGGATTATACGAACTACAGCAGTACTGTAACCGGCTTCGACGGGGAAGGCCAGATTACCAGCGCGATTTCCTATGTCACCAGTGAAAATCTGGGAAAAGCCTATATTCTGACTGGCCATGATGAGGCAGCCATGACCGACAGCCTGAAGAGCCTGATACAAAAACAGAATCTTGAGACCGAGGATCTGAACCTTATAACGGCCGATCAGATACCGGAGGACGCGGATTTCCTGTTTATCTTTTCTCCCATGTCTGATATCTCTGCTGAGGAATCGGTCAAGATACAGAATTACCTGACCACCGGAGGCCATGCTTTTATCATTGCTGGTTATACAGGCGGAACACCTCAGCCGAATCTGGATGCGCTGCTGGCTGACTATGGCCTGGAGCGGGTAGAAGGAGTTGTGGTGGAAGGAGATCCGAACCATTATACCGGTTCCGGTCAGGCTTATATCGTACCGGATAAGGAATCTCACGAGATCACCAGCGGGCTGGAGAAATATGTATTGATGCCCATGGCACAGGGACTGCAGGAAAGCCAGGACCATCGTGACACCGTTCAGGTCAGCGCCCTCTTAAAGACCAGCGACTCAGCCTACTCAAAACCGGATCCGGCCAATGTCACTACCATGGAAAAAGAAGACGGGGATATCGACGGTCCATTTATGGTAGGCGCCGCAATCACGGAAACAGTTTCCGCTGATGAAGAGAATACCGGTATGGAAGATACCGGGACAGAAGGCGCTGATACAGCAGACACAGATACAGACAGTACGGATACAGGCAATGCAGAAGACCAGTCGGCTCCAAAGGAAACAAAGATCGTATGCCTGACCTCTGAGCTGATGTTTGACCAGGGTATAGATTCCCAGGTGATCGGCGGTAATATGGAACTGGTAGGCAAAGCGGTCTCCTGGCTGACCGACGGGGAAGAAGTAACGGTTTCGATACCCAGCAAGAGCATAGATAACACATCACTTTCCATGACGGCAATGGGGACCCTGTTAGGCTTCCTGGGCTGTATCGTAGTGATTCCCCTGGCGGTATTAGTAACCGGTCTGGTAATCTGGCTGGGGAGGAAGAAACGATGACAGGAAAGAAAAAACACAGAACCAGAAATCTGATCCTTGCGGTAATCGTTTTGGCTGTGTTGATCGGTGTCTACCTGGCCGTGGTAAACTTTGCCAAAAAGGAAGAAGAAAAAGAACAGGCGGCGTCCCAGGCCGATACCGTACAGATTGTCAGCATGGATTCAGATAAAGTTGACCATATATCCTACCTCCATGACGGCCAGACGTTGTCCTTCCATAAGAAAACCGAGGACGACACTGAAAACTGGTATTATGATGAAGATGAAAGCATGCCCATCAATAAGAATACCCTGGACAGTATGGTATCAGGCATGACCTCTCTGGAGGGAACATCTACCGTAGCGGAAGACGACCAGAATTACGGGGAATACGGACTGGACCAGCCGTCCAACCAGATCACCCTTCAGGACACGGATGGAACTAAAATCACGGTTCTGATCGGAGACACCAACAGCATCACCGGTGAATATTATGCAGCGGTGCAGGGAGAGAATGGAGTCTACACGGTAGCATCCACAGCGGTAAGCGGATTCGAATCTGACCTGATGTCCCTTATAGAAGCCGATACCTATCCGGCCATATCGATGGACACCATCTCCAATCTGACTTTAACAGGCAGTGAGGGATCGGTTAGCATCCAGAAAGCCGGAGACACGGAAGCTTATAATTGGAAACTGGTCAGAGCAGACGGCTCCGAGGATGGAATCCGAACCGAATATGCAGAAGAACTCCTGCAAAATATCACCGAGGCCTCCTACAACGGTCTGAAAGAATACAACAGCAAAGACCTCTCAGCTTACGGTCTCTTAGAGCCTGCACTTACGCTGACCGTAGATTATACCAACGAGACCAATGAAGAAGGAAACGGAGGAGATACTGAGACGGTCACCACACCCCAGCAGTTCGTTCTCATGATCGGCAGCCAGGATGAAGCCGGAAACTACTATGTGAAACCAGCCGACAATTCCAATGTCTACCTGATCAGTACGGACCGGATCCTTCCTCTGCTGGAAGCAGAGCAAAAGGCAGAGGAAAATATATTGCAGTAAAGAGATAGTCTTACGGGGCTGTCGGGAAATAAAATTTGCATACCAGATATGGATATGATCTGCAATCATGTCCCATATCTGGTATACTTATATATTTCCCGACAGCCCCTTATCTCTCTGTCAAAGCCTTTATCGATACCGCATACTCGGAGGGCGTCATCCCCGTTATTTTCTTAAATTGTCTGGAAAAATAGTGGATGGAGGAATAACCCAGCTCATCCGCAACCTGTGAGAAATTATGGTTCCGGTCACGGATCAGCTGCTTTGCGGCGCTGATCTTAAGTTTGGAAAAATAGTCGATAATTCCGCAGTCGGCCCGTTCCTGGAACAGTTTCTGAAGAACCGAACGGCTGACCAGATTGTCCCGGCAGATCTGATCTATGGTGAGATGATCTTTTAAATGGGCATTCATATACTCCAGCAGGCGATAGAACAGTTCGTCCTCTTTGGTTTTGGTAACAAATTTTGGGTGGGACGGGTTATCCCAGGTGGTTTGGCAGCGCCGCACCAGCCGGATCAGCAGCTGCTGCAAATACATCTGAATCAAGTGTTCAGCGCCAAAGGGTACGTCGGCTTTTCGGACCAGCTTTTCACTGTAGGGATCGTCTAACCGGCTTTGATAGACAGATCTGGCCTCCGCAATAATGCGGGCCAGAAGTTCCCGTTCCAAATTATCCGTCTGAAGAATTCTATTTTCAAAAAATACCATAGCGGGTGACTTACAGATAAAAGAGATTACGACCAGATTCGGAGCAATCACTCCGTTGGCCTTTACATTGTGGAATTCCCGGGGTTTATGAAAGATCAGATCGCCGGCTTTCAGGGTATGAGTACGTGTATCCGCCTGCACGTTGACGACACCCTTGTCTACACAGAGCAATTCCCAGAAATCATGGGATTCTCCCGGATAAGAAAAATCACTCATATATTCAAAATAATGAATGGTAACGATGTGATCAATGACAAATTCTTTTTTTAATCTTATACTTTCGTATGCCATAATACCTCCTGACCTGCCCAAACTGGTGATATCTGCAAATTGTGCAAAGTTAAATGGAAGGAATTACCTTAATATTACGATATAAGGACGTTTCTTTCAAGGGGAAAATGAAGATTGTGCAAATATTTATTAAAATCAGCTAAAGCATGACTTTTGATTCTGTATTACAATATACGTAAAAGATTGGAGGGTATCATTATGGATAAACCAGTATTAGTAGTGATGGCGGCAGGTATGGGGAGCCGCTTCGGCGGGCTCAAACAGATGGAGCCAATGGACGACCAGGGACATATCATTATGGACTTTTCCCTGTACGACGCGCGAAAAGCCGGATTTGAGAAAGTAATATTTATCATAAAAAAAGAGATCGAAGAGGCATTCCGGGAAGTGATCGGCAACCGCCTGGAGCAACACATGGAAGTAGCTTACGCGTTCCAGGAGGTCACCGACATTCCGGATGGATTCCAGGTGCCTGAGGGCAGAACGAAACCATGGGGAACTGCACATGCGGTATTAAGCTGCCGGGACCTGATCGATGGTCCGTTCGCTGTTATCAACGCGGACGATTACTATGGGGCCCATGCTTTTTCACAGATCTACGATTATCTGTCCACCCATGAGGACAATGACAAATACCGCTACGCCATGGTGGGATATGTGCTGGAAAACACACTGACGGAAAATGGGCATGTGGCCCGCGGGATCTGTAAGACCGACGCCCAGGGATACCTGACCGATATCCAGGAGCGGACCCGGATCGAGAGAAGGGGGGAGCAGGCCGCCTACACCGAAGATGACGGCGCTGCCTGGATCGTGATACCCGAGCACAGTACTGTATCCATGAACCTCTGGGGATTCGGAAAAAGCTTTCTCACAGAGGTAAAGAATGGCCTGGCGGAATTTTTAGAAAAGGGTCTGCGGGAAAATCCTTTAAAATGCGAATATTTCCTGCCCTTCGTAGTGGACCGGCTGATCCGTGAAGGCAAAGCCACAGTACAGGTCCTTCAGTCCCCGGACCGCTGGTACGGTGTTACCTACCGGGAAGATAAGGAAACCGTAGTCAAAGCCATAAAAGAAATGAAAGAAGCGGGCTTATATCCGCAGAAACTTTGGGAGGAATAGAGAATGGACAGAACAACCGCCTGCTCCAGAAAACAGGAAGCGATTCAACAGTTTCAGCTTGAAGGAACCGTGATCCGTTCCGATCAGTACGGAAGCGGACATATCAATGACACATTTCTGCTGGTATGCCGGACCGCGGACGAAAAAGAAAAGCGCTACATTCTTCAGCGGATGAACCATGAGATCTTCACCCGTCCTGAAGAACTGATGGAAAATATCGTGGGAGTGACCACCTATCTGCGCAAGATCATCATAGAAAACGGCGGGGACCCGGATCGGGAAACCCTGAACCTGGTGCCCGTCAAAGACGGAAAAATGTATTATAAAGATTCCATCGGCTGTTACTGGAGAGTCTATCAGTTCATCGAGAACAGCGTCAGCTACGATCTGGTAGAAAAACCCGATGATTTCTATCAGAGCGCCCTTGCCTTTGGAAATTTCCAGCGCCTGCTGGCAAAATATCCGGCACAGACCCTGCACGAAACCATCGAGGGCTTCCACGACACGGCCGCCAGATTCGGGATATTCAAAAAAGCCGTGGCGGATGATGTGTTCAACCGCGCAGAAAGCGTCCGCAGGGAAATCGAGTTCGTTATGGAGCGTGAGGCCGACACCCGTATTCTGGGAGACCTCTTGCAAAGCGGCGCCCTTCCTCTGCGGGTTACCCATAACGACACAAAACTGAACAATATCATGATCGATAAGGAAACCGGAAAAGGGATCTGTGTCATCGATCTGGACACGGTTATGCCCGGGCTGGCCGTCAACGACTTCGGAGACTCCATCCGTTTCGGGGCCAGCACGGGAGCAGAGGATGAGACTGACCTCTCCAGGATCTCCTGCGATCTGAACCTGTTTGAATTATACACCAAAGGCTTCATCGAAGGCTGCCAGGGCAGCCTGACGCCAAAGGAACTGGAAATGCTGCCGATGGGAGCCAAAATGATGACCTACGAATGCGGTATGCGTTTCCTCACCGACTATCTCCAGGGAGACGTATACTTCAAGATTCACCGTGAGCAGCACAATCTGGACCGTGCCAGAACCCAGTTCAAACTGGTGGCCGACATGGAAGCCAAAATGGACCAGATGGCCGGAATCGTGCGCAAGTACAGCTGACCCAATTATTGCCTCCGGGTCCGGTCCAGGCTTTGAAAACCAGAAATCAGCCTTCTGGTTCCAGTCTAATCCTGACCCGGTTTATAAGGAACAAAAATATTACCATTTTGTACAGAAAATCATTTATAACTGCCTAACCCGGATTCACCGGAACAAAAATTTTGCCATTTTGCGCAGAAAATCATTTATAAGTGCCTAACAACATAATTTATCAGATCAGAGTATAAAATCGCGAGGTTATTTATTGTTTCATCGGAAAATGCTCCTATGAAATAAAAAACGCTCGCGGGACCCCACTGCGGCGGAAAAAACCACCGCAGATATATGTAGAGAAAAGGAGCAGATTGCTATGTCAATACTTGTAACCGGAGGTGCTGGCTATATCGGAAGCCATACCTGTGTGGAACTGTTAAACGAGGGCTATGAAGTCGTCGTGGTAGATAACCTGTGTAATTCCAGTGTCGTATCCCTGGAGCGTGTGCAAAAGATCACTAACAAAACCGTGAAATTCTACGAAGTCGATCTCTTAGACCGGGACGGTCTGGAGACCGTCTTTGAGCAGGAATCCATCGATTCCGTCATCCATTTCGCAGGTCTTAAAGCGGTAGGCGAGTCGGTGGCCAAACCACTGGAATACTACTGGAACAACATCACCGGCACCCTGATTCTCTGTGATGTCATGCGGAAATACGGAGTAAAAGACATTGTATTCAGTTCTTCCGCCACCGTCTACGGAGATCCCGCTACCGTTCCCATCACCGAAGACTTCCCGCTGCACGTAACAAACCCTTACGGCCGCACCAAACTGATGCTGGAAGAAATCCTGCAGGATCTGCATACAGCCGATCCCGAGTGGAATATTGTCCTTCTGCGTTACTTTAATCCCATCGGCGCCCACAAAAGCGGTCTGATTGGAGAAGATCCCAAAGGAATCCCCAACAACCTGGTACCCTACATCACCCAGGTAGCCTCCGGCAAACTAAAATCCCTGGGAGTCTTCGGCAACGACTACAACACCCCCGACGGTTCCGGAGTCCGTGACTACATCCACGTAACCGACCTGGCCCAGGGTCATGTCAAAGCCGTCGAGCACCTCAGAAAAAAAGAAGGCGTCAGCATCTACAACCTGGGCACCGGCAACGGCTACAGCGTGCTGGAAATGGTCCACGCTTTCGAAAAAGTAACCCAAAGCCCGATCCCCTACGAAATAAAACCCCGGCGTCCCGGTGACATCGCCACCTGCTACGCGGACGCCTCCAAAGCCTACAGGGAACTGGGCTGGAAAGCCCTGCGCCAACTGGACGAGATGTGCGAAGACGCCTGGCGCTGGCAGGCTGGGAACCCGAATGGGTATGAATAAGGTTTTCTAAAAGTCCGGAGCGGACTCTTGCCCACTCCCGCCCCCGCTTTAAGGATAATCCAGTTTCTTGTACAGCAGTGAGGAATGATAAATAAGAGAGATAGTGGACATGAACATTAAGCCTGCACCAAAGCAGGCGTGAAAACGGACGGGGGGACGGGGCGGGGGACAACGCTTCGGCAGTGAAAAACATTGAGGGATGGACTTAGAGCTATGGGCGGGGGCGGGAAAGAACCCCCGTTTTTCGGAGCATGTCTGAGCGCAGCGAGTTTGCGTAGAAAAATGTAATAAGGGGTTCTTTCCCGCCCCCGCTCATAGCTCTTAGTCCGTCCCGAAGTTTTTCACTGCCGAAGCGTTGTCCCCCGCCCCGTCCCCCCGTCCGTTTTCACGCCGGACCGATATCAGCCTTTACTCCTCCCCCACTCACTGGGCGCAGTTCCAACCTCATTTTTGAAGACCCGGCTGAAATATCTGGCATCCTCGTAACCGATGGTGGAGGCGATGGTCTTGATATCGATGTCCGCCTGGGTGCTTAGGAGTTCTTTGGCTTTTGTGATACGCAGGCTGGTCTGGTATTGGAGGGGGGATATGCCGCACTCTTTTTTGAACAGGCGGTTAATGTAGGACGGGGTGTAGCCGTAGCGGTCGGACAGGTCGTCCAGGGATATTTTCTGGTTGTAATTTACTTCAATATAGTGCTTAAGCTGGTGATAGAGATGCTCACTTCCGGCGGCGGAGGATTGGGTCTGCAGCATATTTTCGATGGAAATGCGGATTTGCTGGTTCAACAGTCCGCCGTTTTCGCAAGTGTTCAAGTGGGATAACGTGTCCGACATAGCGGCCAGGGCGGCCTTGTCATCGACCTTGAACAGTACGGGCAGGGCATGGTATACTTCACGGATAAAGTCGTCGGTGATACTTTGGACGAATCCGGCTTCCGCATAGGCGTCCAGGGTGGATGTTACATACTGCAGATAGGAAGTGTCATTCTGCAGCTGGTATAGGAAATTGATCTGATCTCTTTTTTGCTGCTGGTCGGGGACCGGACACTTGGCCCCTTCCGGATACAGCGAATAGTTCTGTGAGTACATGGATACATATTGAGGCAGCGCGGTGCGCATATCCCGCGCTGTTTCCCATATCTGGGGATAACCTATGGTGACGGTATGAAACAGGATGTGATAAGGCATGGTGATACCGGATTCCAGAACAAAGTTGTTCAGCTGCATGGCCATCAGCGCCGGGCGGACTTCCTGATCCGTAATGTGGAGGATGATAAACTTCTGATAGGGATTGGCCTCATCGATGATCCAGGTATGATCGATTTCTGCATGGACGGAAAAAAATGTGTTGAAGTCAATTCGTTCCCACAGGTCACGTACGTTGGCGGGGTGAATGAGCGCGGCATAGCGGGAAGGAAGATTGCCCAGGAGCACCAGAATCATCAGGAAATTTTTATCCGGAAAACTGCTGGGGCTGAGGATTTCAGGCGAGTCCCCGTGGAGGGTCCGGGATAGGATGTTCCGTTCAAACTGCCGTCTTTCTGACAGAATGGTCTCCGTCATCTTGGTCAGGACAACGTTTAGATCACTCTGGGAAATTGGTTTTAGCAGATAATCATCCACACCGAACTTTATGGCGGTTCTGGCATATTCAAAATTACTGTATCCGCTTAGGATCAGTATGTGTACCTGGGGATAGAGCCTGCGCACTTCCCGGATCAGTTCCAGGCCGTTCATGCCCGGCATCTCTATATCGGTGATCAGAAGATCGGGAACTTGACTGTTTAGGATGGCCAGGGTCTCTCGTCCATTCTGTGCTTTTCCGATAACCTGGATCCGTGTATCGGTATTTTTTACTTTTTTAGCTATGTTATTTAGAATAATCGGTTCGTCTTCCGCAATTATCACGGTAATTTCAGTTTTCTTCATAATTCATATTTACCTCCAGCGGCGCGTTTCCGCGCCATAAATTCAGGTGTCGGTGTTCAGATTGTTCAACTGTCCCCCAATCAGTATGGACGCTCCCTGTTTGGGATGCTCGATCCGGAATATAAAGTAATTTTCATAGAAGAGCTTCAGACGGAGATAGATATTGGCCACACCCATTCCATTGATTGTGATTTGGGGATATTCCGATTCATTGTCCAGTTTTTGTATTTTTTGATAGATCGAATTTTCGGATTCCTCGGTAAAGCCTGGGCCGTTATCGGATATCCTGGTGAACCAGAAATCATCTTCGATGAAGGAATCAATAGATACGTACAGCACATGATCGTCGCTTCTGGAATATTTTACACAATTCTCGATCAGGGGCTGTATGATCAGCCTGGGGATCGGCAGTTTGTCAAGGGCCGGGTCCGAATGGTATTCAAAATGGATCTTGTCTCCGAATCGTATGGACATCAGATCCGTATAATTATGGGCGTGCTCCAGTTCCCCGCAGAAGGTGGTAGTCATGGAGTAATCTTCGGTGATGTACCGCAGCATTCGGGTGAGCTTCAGACACATTTCGGAAGCCTGCAGGTCGTCATTTTCCTCAGCGATAATGGAGATTATCGTCAGGGTGTTATACAAAAAGTGGGAATCCATCTGGGCCTGCAGGGCCATAATCTGAGAATGAATCGAGAGCGTACGTGCCTGAACGATATCATCCAGGGATTCCTTCAGACGCAGCTGCATGTGATTGTAGGCACTGCTTAGCAGCTCCAGCTCATTCAGATTGCTTTTGGGCTGATACTGGGACTCCTGGGAAATAGTGTCCAGCTGCAATTTTGAAATGCTGTCTTTTAACTTTATGATGGGGAGTGAAATACTGTCGGCGAGCCGGTAAGTGATGGTGATCAGCAGCAGCAGGGATACGAAGGCGATGAGCAGGCCGATATTGCGGAAGAACATCTTATCGTTTAACAGAGACGTCTCCGGAGTTACGATGAAAACTGTGAAACCGGTATTTGTGGAGTGAAAGGAAGTGACCAGCTCAGACTCCCTGGTCTCTGGATTTCTGAAATCTGTCTCAATCGAGGTATCCAGGTTAATATAGAAATCCTTTAACGTCTCAGACGTCTGTTCCGGGTAGATCAGATCCTGATTTTCATCGTAAATGTATACGGATTCGGCCTTATTATCATAAGAGAGAAGTACGTTGTGAATGATCTGGTCGATGGTGTGGATGTCGATCTGAAATTCAATGATCCCTTTGGGATCGGAGAGGGAATCGCTGTATCTGGGAAAAGAGCGCACAAAAGACAAGGTAGCCACGTCGGGATCTACCTTGTACAGACTGCCCTTACCTGGTGCGATGATCATCCGGCTTCCGCGCAGAGCAATGGCGGGATCGACCACAGAGCTTTGTATTTCCGGCGTCAGATTGTAGGAAAATGAATCATAACGGGCGCCGAATGGAATCAGGATATTATCTTCAAGATCCAGGATATTCATATGATAAAAAGACATATCGTAACCGGTAATCATGTAGATCATCCGTTGGAAAGCGCGGTCTTCAGCGGGATCTCCCTGGTTTGCACCTTCGAATATGTAATCCCTGATATCATTGGATTCCAGGATCTTTTTCTGAAGATCGTTGACGAGCTGGATGTGATTGTCGATCTGCTGCGATACGATCTTAGAGAGCTGCTTGGAGCTGGTGGTGTAATTTTCAAGGAAAGCATGATATGCAGTGAAATAGTAAAGATTACTGGCCAAAATAATCAGTATCAATATGATGAAACCATAGGATACGAATATTTTAGTCTTTATGGACGTGAACTGTCTGGGTTTCATGGAAGCTCCTTTCATATTAATATGCAGGAAGCTTTTGCTTTGAGGGGAAAGGGATTACTTGTATTCACGTATTATCTAAGTGTTAATATAGCATAAAAATGTAGGGAAAGAAAGATAAAAAATATGATCGCTCGAAAATTCCTCGTTGACTAATTTATGTATTGCACAAAAGCAGCTAAAAACAGCTGCAAATACTCATAGGAATAAAAAAGTAGAATTATGCTTTTCACGTAGTTAATAAATACAAAAACTCAGGCAGATAAGAACAAAAAATTGTAAATATTGACGAGCAAATAAAAAGCGATTACAATAAACAGTATATAAAGGAAAAATACGATACATAGTGATTAATCGTATTAGAGTTTATGAAGCTTTCAGGGATATTGACAGTGGGAGGATAAGCGTTATGGCTATTTTTAAATGTAAGATGTGTGGGGGAGATCTGGAAGTCAATGAAACGATGTCGGTGGGAACCTGCCAGTATTGTGGGTCTGTGATGACTTTGCCTAAGCTTGATAATGACAGGAAGGCAAATATGTATGACCGTGCGAATCACTTCCGGCGAAATGATGAATTTGACAAGGCTATGAATATCTATGAGACGATTTTGAATGAAGATCCCACAGACGCAGAGGCTTATTGGTCTCTGGTGTTGTGTAAATATGGTATCGAATATGTGGAGGATCCAGATACCCATAAGAGGATACCGACCTGTAACCGAACCCGGCTGGAGTCTGTATTTGCAGATGAGGATTATAAAGCGGCCATAAAGAATGCGGATCCAAATGCGCGGGTAGTCTACGAAGCGGAAGCAGAGGCGATAGACGGCATCCAAAAAGAGATTATCAGGATCTCGTCTCAGGAAGAGCCCTATGATGTATTTATTTGTTATAAAGAAACGGACAGTTCCGGCAAGAGAACACAGGACAGTGTGCTGGCACAGGAATTGTATTTTGAGTTGGAAGAGATGGGGTATAAGGTCTTCTTTTCCAGAATAACGTTAGAAGATAAATTGGGTACCTCCTATGAGCCGTACATATTTGCTGCGCTGAACAGTGCGAAGGTTATGGTGGTGATCGGGACGAAAGCGGAATATGTGAATTCGCCTTGGGTGAAAAATGAGTGGAGCCGTTATCTGACGCTGATCAAGCAGGGGGATAGAAAAATCCTGATACCCGCCTACCGTGGTATGGATCCCTATGACTTGCCGGAGGAATTTTCTCATCTTCAGGCGCAGGATATGTCGAGACTTGGATTTATGCAGGATTTAATCCGGGGAATTCAGAAAATGTTAGAGGAACCGGCTGCTGAAAGATTGAAAACAGAACCGGCTGCCGGTGATCTGGTAAATATAGAATCATTGCTGGACAGAGCGTTTATTTGTTTGGAAGATCTGGATTGGAATAAAGCGGACGAAGTGCTGGAGCGGGTTCTGGACCAGGATCCCAGGTGCGCGAGGGCGTACATCGGGAAAATGATGATAGAGCTTCAGATCGGGACGGAAGATAAGATCGGTAAGTACGAGAATCCGATCAGCGAGAATGGGAACTATCAGAAGGCGTTGCGATTTGCTGATGGTACCTATCGTGATATTGTGTCAGCTTATAATCAGGCGATCGTGGATAGGATTGAGAATGAGCGGCTGGATGGAATCTATAAAAAGGCAAAAGAAACAATGGAGAAGGGGGGACAGTTTAATTTGCGCAACGCGCAGGTGAAATTCGAGAGTATTAAGGGTTACCTGGATTCGACTGAATTAGCGGTGCAGTGTTCGGAATGGGCGGAAGAGGCGGAAAGAGAAGAGCAAGAAAAGTGGGAGCAGAATAAGGAAATAAAGAAAAAAGAGGCAGAACAGAGAAGAATCGAGAATGAACGGAAAGCCGCCGAGGGAAAAAAAGCAAAGAGAGTATTCACACTTCTCGTGATGATAGGATGTGCAATCGTTATTGCGGTCTTGACATATTTATGTAAACCTGCGGCGGATGAAATAAACGATAAAATAGCGGAACTTAATTTACAGGAATTGAATCTGGAGAATGCAGAAACAATCGTGGAACTGAACGAAGAAATTGCCAAAATGAATTTTATATCATATCTGTTCGTAAAAAACAGAATTGATTTGGAGAATTTATACCAGCCGGCTATAGATATAATCGGAAATGAAGAGACGAAAGACGACCCTACCAGAAATCTGACCGAAGAAGATTTTAAGGGGGAATGGAAATCGATTAATGAGAGTGACGAGAATATCTATATTTATCAGGATGATAAATGGAAACAAGCATATGAATATATCTATCGATATAATTCTCTGAAACTGGGTGAATATGACTATAAAGAGAAGGTAATGACAGGGACATGTCTTACAGAAAACAATCAGGATTGCACTTTTACAATACGGTACGAGGAAGATTCGCGGTTGGTTATCCGTTTTTATCAAATAGGCCGAGGTGGTCTGCACAAGATGACAGATGAATATTGGAAGTTTAATGAAGACAGTGATCACATATAGAGGCTTACGTCAATAATGAGGTATCCTAATGATACTGTTTGTTATTTCCATATAAAAATATTTAGAAATGTAAGGAGAATGATTCCATGGCGATATTCAAATGTAAAATGTGCGGTGGAGATCTGGATGTCAATGAAACGATGTCGGTGGGAACCTGCCAGTATTGCAGTTCTGTTATGACTTTGCCGAAACTGGATAATGACATTTGTTATAGTAGAAATGCTTAAGATTTAATTAGTATATATTAATCTACAATCAAAGGAGGAACATCATGCCCGATTTCATTCAAATCATCGAATACGAGGGAGACAACAGTACATTCATATGGAAACATCCCCGCGAAGATTTCAACACTATGTCCCAACTGATCGTACACGAATCCCAGGAGGCCATCTTCTTCAAAAACGGCCAGGCCCTTGACCTTTTTGGTCCGGGACGCTACACACTGGAGACGCAGAATATCCCGATCTTGAGAAGGTTGATCAACCTCCCCACGGATGGAAAAACTCCATTTCACTGTGAAGTCTACTTTATAAACAAAGTAGAGCAGATGGCGATCAAATGGGGAACGGATTCCAAGATTCAGTACATAGAGCCCACCTATAACTTCCCGATTTCCATCGGAGCTTCCGGAGAAATGAGCCTGCGGGTTGAAGATTCCAGAAGACTTTTATTAAAAATCGTTGGAACGGAGGAGGTACTGGACCAGGCAAAGGTAGTACAATTCTTCCGGGCATTTCTCATGACAAAAGTGAAAGCCTACATTGCACAGATACTGAAGGCAAATGCAATTAATATATTTGAAATCGATGAACATCTGGATCAATTTTCTGATGAATTGAAAGAACGTTTAAAACCGGACTTTATGGACTACGGTATCTGCCTGGAGCGTTACTTTGTGACAACGGTGGTAAAGCCCGACGGTGATTCTCAGTATGAGCGGTTCAAAGACTTGTATTTCCGTCAATACGCGGATGTGGCGGAAGCAAAATTAAGGCAGCAGGTTGAGATTATCGATCAGCAGACACAGGCGCAGAAGATTGTCATTGAATCTCAGGCCATCGCCCAAAAGCGTGTACAGGAAGGTTATACCTACGGCCAGGAAAGAGGTTTTGACGTGGCGGAGAAGGCCGCAGAGAATGAAGGCGCCGGGAACTTCAGCAGTGCGGGTATCGGATTGGGAATGATAGCGGGAGTGGGAGGAGCCGTAGGAACAGCGGTAGGCGGAGTGTTTCAAAATGCTGTTGGAGCCATATCTCCAGTTGAGGCGGTGCAGCCCCAAGGTCAGCCTCAACCCCAAACGCAGTCTCAACCACAAACACAGCCACAGTCTCAACCTCAGTTTTGTGATAATTGTGGAGCAGCACTGGCGTCTGGAGCAGTATTTTGTGAACAGTGTGGGACTCCCCAAAATAAGAAAATGCCGTCCTGTCTAAACTGCGGTTTTATATTCGAGCGGGAAGGTAAGTTCTGTCCTAAGTGCGGCACCAGAAGGGATGGATAATGCTGAACAAATATAAATTCAACCATACCTTTGTGTAGCATACGGAAAAGGCAACAGTTTACCTTTTTTGTATAATATATGGCGCGGTAATCGAGCCACTGGAGGCAGTGATGAAGAAGATAAAAGTATTACTATCAATCTGGATTTTATTTTTGATTATCTATAATATGGTTGTATTTTTAATACCGGTAGAACGCACTAAGTCATTCTTTATCGCTTATGGATTTAGTATGGTGTTTTCGCTGACAGTTGCTGGTGTTACTTTGATAGAATGTGGTTCCAACCGGAAAGTAAAAAGCCGCTTTCTGGATCTGGACGTTGCTTTTATTGGATTAATCGGTTTGTTTCTGCAGATCGTCTGGGGGCTTGTTGGCATGGTGTTTTACGTGATTCCGGTATGGCTGGTGGCGCTGGTATGTGTGATCTTGTTTTGCACAACCGGAGTCTTGATGCTGATGACGGGATTCGGAGTCTCCTGGATTAAGATCATCGATGAGAAATCAACAAAGCAGATTCAGACGGTGAAAATGTGGGAGGCTGCTTTAAAAGTCATGGAACTGAGTTTGGAGGATCTGGAATTAAGAGAAGAGATTGGCAGAGTCAGTGAGATTTTAAAGTATACCGATCCGGTTAGTTGTTCTTCAACCCAGGAGATTGATCAGATTATTACGAATAAGCTGGAAGAATTACATCTCGAAATAGAGGGGGGAAAGAAAGAAGATATCCGGGGAGCGATCCGTAGGATCGGACAGTTAGTTAAAAAAAGGGAGATCCAATCAAAAACCGATAAATAACAGATAGCTAGATCGGTTTCTGAAGGTATCGTGCTATATCTATATCAAATGACCAGAGAGGACAAGCATTGTGAGATGCTGCTGCCCCTCTGGTTTTATAATACTCATTTTATGAATAAATGAGTCTATACTATGGCGCAAGATATTTATTTCCCATACGTCGGTGTCATGTTCCACCTGAATTTCAGAAAAGAGTTCAAAATCGTCCACATAACAGTTCAGAATCGTGCATTTTAATATCCTCCGCCCGAAGCTATAATGAGTACAACAAAACAAAGAAAGCCAAGCAAGAGGGAAAGGGCAAGTAATTGTGTAAATCAATGAAGGAGGATTCATATGAAAAAACAATTAGTTAAGAGATTATTATCCTGTGCTGTTTGCACAACCATGGTAATGGGAATGCTGGCCGGCTGCGGCAGTAAAACAGAAGAAAACAAGGACGCGGCAGCCCCGGCGGAATCAGCGGCTCCCGCAGCGGATGCAGCGGCAACAGACGACGCGAAAGCAGACGATACAGGAAGCAAAGCTTCCGCAGGCGTAACCTTAAACTTCGCGGCATCCCAGAACTGGATCCAGGATGTGGACCGTGATCTGGCAAAGGCTTTCGAAGAAGAGACCGGAATCATCATCAACTTCCAGTTAAGCCCCGATGACCAGTACCAGACCATCATCAAGTCCAAATTAAACACCGGCGAAGGCCCGGACATCTTTATGTCCTATTCCGGAACCAAATTAAACGATTTCAACCCGGAAAAGAACATGGTAGATCTGTCCAACGAAGCATGGGTAGCTAACCAGGAAGATTGGGCGATCCAGACCTCTTCCTACAACGGCAAACTGTATGCCCAGAACATTGCGGGTGTGGATGACACGAACGGTGTGCTGTATCAGCCGGCGATGTTCGAAGAACTGGGAATCAAAGTTCCCACCAACTATGCGGAATTCAAAGAAGCCTGTGACAAACTGGCAGCTGCCGGCATCACTCCGGTATACGAATTTGTTAAAGACCTGTGGCACACCCACTACTGGATGGAAGGCGCCAGCGCGCTGGCTCTGGCCAATGATCCGGAACTTTACAATAAGCTGAATTCCAACCAGATCGGATTTGCCGATGTGCCTGAATTTGTAACCGCCTTAGAGCAGCTTCAGGAAATGGAAAAAGCCGGCTACTTCGGTGAAAACCATATGTCTAATATTTACGATAACTCCTATGAAGCAATGACCGATGGAAAATACGGTATGATCATTATCCATGGTTCTTACCCGAACGAAATCCAGACCCAGTTCAAGGAAGACCTGGATCCTGATATCTACAGCATGTTCCCCAGTCCTCTGGTTGACAATCAGTATGTAACTCTGACTGCAGGCGGAACCACCAAATGCATCAATGCAAACAGCGGACACATTGAAGAAGCAAAACAGTTCTTTGATTTCCTGGCCCGTCCGGAAAATGTGAAGAAACTGTATGAAGAAAAACCTCTGTATATGCAGTCTGCTGTAAAAGATATCACGGCAGCTCCGACGAAAGCATTCACAGACCTTATGGCCATCTGCGGCGATAAGAAGGCTGCCGGCGCAGAAGCCAGCGTACTCTTCTATGATGGCGGCAAGATCAGTGAGCTTTGCCAGGAAATGTTTACCGGTTCCTTAACTGCGAAGCAGGTTTTGGAAGAGTTTGACAGTTCCAGAAGGGCACTTGCAAAAGACGCAGGCGTAGAGGGATTCTAATTGACGGCTCAGATCGTCTGTTGATATAGCGGGGTGTCTCGTACGAGGCACCCCTTAAAAATAGGGATGTTTGTACCTGTATGCCTTAAAATACAAGGCAGTGATAATGAAACACCCTACGGGTATACCTGTATGCCTTAAAATACAAGGCAATAATAAAGAAAGGAGAGTAAGACATGAACCAGAAAAAAATTTATCCATCTTATTTTATTCTCCTCCCGCTCGTGCTGTACGTCGTTTTCTTCATGATACCCAGCTTCATGGGGCTGGCACTGTCCACCACGGACTGGAATGCAGTTAACGATCAGATTCATTTTGTAGGCCTCCAACATTTCATAGACATTTTCACAAATAAGCGTTACCTTCTCGTTATTGTCAACACACTGATATTTGCAATCGCGACAACCATATTTAAAAATGTAATCGGCCTTGGAATGGCATTGGCACTGAATAAGGAGTTTAAAACAAGAAATCTATTGAGAACCATTTTCTTCTTCCCGGTAATGTTATCCCCATTGATTATCGGACTGGTTTTCAAATCAATATACAACCCGGATTATGGTGTGGTAAATGAGTTTTTAAGGGCAATCGGCCTGGGGGGGCTCGCCAACGACTGGCTGGGCAACATTAACACAGCGCTGGTGGCCGTCATCATCGTCGAGATCTGGCGGCTGGTGGGCCAGAACATGGTGATCTACATAGCGGGCCTGCAGGCGATCTCCGAGGACTACCTGGAGGCGGCCGATATCGACGGGGCCAGCAGCTGGCAGAAATTGCGCTACGTGATTCTGCCCCAGTTGTTACCTTCCATTACCATTAACCTGGTATTGAACCTGATCGCCGGACTTAAGGTGTTCGACCTGGTGTTTGTGCTCACCAACGGCGGTCCGGCCCGGAAAACAGAGGTGCTCAATACGGTGATCTACAAGGAATACAGTTCTGGAAGATACGGCTTTTCGACGGCGATGGGACTAGTCATGTTTATCTTTACCTGCATCGTAGCGTTCGGCGTACTGCGGGCGATGGCAAAGGAGGAAGATTGAGATGTCAAGACGTCATAAGATTATGAGAGTGGTCAAGGCGGTCATTCTATGGTGTATTTCCATCCTGGTGTTTATTCCTCTGATTATTATCGTACTAAATTCCTTTAAGACCCAGGGGGACTCGGTCTCCATGCGGCTGGCTCTGCCGGTGGAATGGGTGTTTACCAATTATAGTGAGGTCATGGAACAGGTGAATATCTTCGGGGCGTTCATGAACAGTGCGGTCGTATCCGTGTTCACGGTAATCATTGCCACCGTAGGCGCGGCCTTGTGTTCTTACGTATTGTCCAGAAGAAGGACGAAGCTCCACAAGTTTGTCTATAACTTTTTCCTGGTAGGCCTGGTAGCACCTCTGAATATGGTTCCGGCCATCCTGGTACTCCAGCGCTTCAGCCTGATGGATACCAGAGTGGGTCTGATCCTTCTGTACTCCGCACTGGTGACACCGTTCAGTATTTTCCTGTATTACGGCTTTATCGGGACGGTACCGAAAGAAATCGATGAGGCGGCCATCATAGACGGCTGTAACTGTACCAGCTTATTCTGGAAAGTTGTATTTCCGCTGTTAAAACCAGTTACGGTGACGGTGATTATCCTGAACTTCATGAATGCCTGGAACGACTTTATCACACCGTTCTATGTCATGAATACATCCTCAAAGATGCCGATGACTACCATGGTGTACAGCTTCTTCGGACAGTTCCAGCGAAGCTGGAATCTGGTTTGTGTCATCATGGTAATGATTATCGTACCCATTATGATTGTCTATGCCTTCGGCCAGAAGTACATTATTGCCGGTATGACATCCGGCGCAGTCAAAGGTTGACGAAAGGGGACATGTCCAATTCGATCCGGGACATGTCCAAACCGAATGGACATGTCCCAAACCGAAATGGACATGTCCCAAACTGAAATGGACATGTCCCAAATCGAAATGGACATGTCCCAAATTGAAAATTGAGGTGAATGGTTATGAGACAGATGAGACTGGGATTAATAGGAGCCGGGGAGCGGGGAGCAAACTGTTATGCGCCGTACGCACTGAAATATCCCTCGGAAGTAAAGTTCGTGTGTGTGGCTGAACCGCAGGCCGACCGCAGAGATACCTTTGCGGATGCCCATCAGATTCCGCCGCAGATGCGGTTTGGCGACTGGCATGATTTGCTGAATGCCAACCCCGAGCTGGACGGCGTGATTATCGCCACGCAGGATCAGGAACATTATGAGCCGGCCATGGCCTGTATCGGCAAAGGGTATTCTATCCTGCTGGAAAAACCTATGGCGGAGACTGCGGAAAAGACGCGGGAAATTGTGGAGGCTGCGAAAGAAAAAGGAATCCTGCTGATGGTATGCCATGTTCTTAGGCACACACCTTTCTTTAAGGCCATGAAGGATGTGATCGACAAGGGGACGATCGGTGAAGTGAAGTCGATTCATCATATCGAAAATATAGGATACTGGCACTTTGCCCACAGCTATGTCAGAGGGAACTGGCATAATACGAAGGAGACAACACCGATGATCGTGGCAAAATGCAGCCATGACACCGATATCTTTAATTTCCTGCTGAACGGTAAGAAATGTAAGAAGATATCCTCCTTCGGTTCCCTGTCCTATTTTACTAAAGAAAATATGCCGGAAGGGGCTGCTGAAAATTGTATGGATGGCTGTCCGCATAACAAAGATTGTATGTATTCTGCATACAAATATCTGGAAGACAGAAAGAGCCGACAGAATTTCAGGGATATCGTGATGCGTACGGATGATAAGCAGGCATTCCTGGAACATCTGAAGGAGAGCCCGTACAGCCGCTGTGTGTATCAGTGTGATAATGATGCCGTGGAACGTCAGGTGGTAAATATTGAATATGAGGATGGCACCACAGTATCGTTCCAGGCCAGCGCATTCACCATGGATATCATTCGCCAGACTAAGATCATGGGAACAAAAGGCGAGATTGAGGGATGCATTGATGATGATAAATTTGTGATCAAAGATTTTGCTTCCGGAAATGAGACGGAAGTGAAGGTACATACGCCGAAGACTTTGCATTCCGGTGGGGATGAATGCATTATGCAGAATTTTGTACACGCGCTGGCATATCCGGATCCGGAGAACCAGAAGCTTTCCGCGGAATTGTCTCTGCAAGGGCATATTATGGCGTTTGCTGCGGAGTATTCCAGGGAGCATGGGGGAGAGATTGTGGAGTTTGAATAGATTGCTGTTTTGTGTTTATCGTACATAGGTTGTACTTGTATAGAAAAACCTTGCTGAGATGAGAATCCGGTGAGGTTTTTCGTTTTTAATTAATTTGTATCATAATAAACAGCTGCGTTACCACTGGTGGTCCTTATGGTAATGACTCTGTATTAACTGTTTTTGAAAGTCCTGGAACTGTGCCGGAAGCTAGAGGAAGATCCTGCACGGCAGTTCTTTTGCTTGAAAGTACATCGGATGGACGTAAGAGGACGGCACGATATTCAAAATATAGGCGTAAAGTACAAAAAGTCAGATTTGTCCACATAAGAGTTCAGATTTGTGCATATGCAAATGACACTTAATGTAATAAAGTGATAACAAATCTCAGGTTTTTTACATGAAGGCATAAGCGCAAGGTAAAAGATCCGGGTGAAAAGATGAGGAAGGAGAGAAGAAGATGAAGAAAAGACGTGGCAATATCCTTGCCGGAATATTAGCAATCGTTATGCTTACGACCACGGTACTATCCGGAACAGGAGGCCCAGGTGAGGTACAGGCAGATGAACAGACCCAGGACGCAGTCTGGGAAGAGCTGGCAGGAATCATGGATTCATTTGCGGGGAAAGCGGTATGGACGGATACGAAATATACCGACGCTATCACCAAGCAAATGCCCAGCACCGCCCTGTTAGGTAATGGAGATGCGGGAATCACCTCCTATGGAAATGCGACGGAAAAGACTTATTTGATCAGTACCACCGATTTCTGGACAGATAATTCCAGATATTTTGGTCATGTGGGCAGAAGCCCGCAATTAATCACGGGAGGAGGACTGACAATAGCGCCCGCACAAGACAGCCATGAGTACAACCTGGCGTATGGATGCGAGGTTGCCGCCAGTTCCGAAATCCGGTATCATGAAGGGGAACTGACCGTTCAAGGAATGTATACAAACAATGTAAACGGAGACGGAGACACATTTACAGGCTGGCAGTCCGACGGCACGGACATGCCCCAATGGCTCCTGTACAGATTCAGTTTCCAGCAGAAAGTGGACCGTCTGGTGATCCGGCATGATAATTATACCTCGAAGAAAGGGGAAGACAGAAACACTTGTGACTTCAAGGTACAGACACTTCCGCTGAATATCAGTCCGGATGATGCAGGGGAAGAGGATTGGATTACCATCAAAGAGATCAGAGATAACACCTCCGATGTGACGAATATTAAATTTGACCAGCCGATGGAATTACAATTTGTAAGAATCCTCATTGAGAAAGCTACCGCTGACGGAGGGGATGGAATCGGCAGGATATCGCAGTTCGAAGCATATTATCAGAACGATGATTATAACATGCCGGTTGAAAATAATAAAGTATCTGCGCACGCATATAACCGTGCGTTTGAAATGCCAGTAACTGCCAGCAGTGAGACCGAAGGACACGAGGCAGCTAAAGCGGTCGGCGGAGTAAAGCAGACAGAGGGCTGGGTGTCTGAGATTGGGCAGCAGCAAACACTGACGGTAGATCTGAATGTACCAACCCTGATAAACCGCTGGCACATAAAGCACGACAATCTGACCTCCAGACAGGGTGACATCAGAAATACCAGGGACTTTTCACTCCAGGTCAGCCAAGATGGCAAGACATGGCAGACAATCGATTCCGTCAGTAATAATACACAGGATATTACGGACAGAAGGCTGCTGTATGATTATAAAGTGAAATATGTCCGCTTGAATATCACGAAAGCTTCCGGGGAATCCGATGATGCGGCCCGGGCCAGAATCAGCCAGTTTGAATTATATTATGACAATAACTATGACACCAGTCTCGCCACGGACGCCAAAGGAGCGAAGGCGGAAACTTCCAGCATTATGAATGATGGAAGAGGAGCAGCAAATGTGATCAATAATAATTGGATCACAAAATCCGGTACTTATAATGATTATTGCGGATGGGTTTCCAACACAAAGCCAACCCCGCACTGGGTACAGATCGATTTGGGCACGGATAAGGAATTTGACGAGCTGGCATTTATCTTTACTGGATGTCCCGGATTGACTGCTGATCTGACTGCGACCGGAAATCCGAATTCCTATCACTATGCGGATTTTAATCCGAAGAAATTCAATATACAATATAAAGCATCTGACGGAGAATGGATCACACTGGACACCAACAACAGTAATTCGGCTTCTGTGTATGACAACAGGCTCAGTGAACCGGTTACAGCCCGCTACATTAAGTTAAATATCACCCAGGCTGAACAGTCCGGAAATTCCAGGGCGAGGATAGTTAAAGGATTTGTATTTAACACAAAAGAAAGCCCGCTTTATCAGATGCCGATTGAGATCGAACTGCCTGATCCGGAACCGGAACCCACTCCGGGACAGTCGATCCCGGACGCACCGGACGGTACCGCTTTTAATCTGGTGTATCAGAAGACAGCAAAAGCGTCCACAGAGACTACGGGTCATGAAGCAGCAAATGCTGTGAACGGTGTCAGCCAGGCTGAAGGCTGGGTATCGGAAACAGGACAGCGGCAGGAACTGACCGTTGACCTGGGTGAAGTAAAGAAATTAAACCGCTGGCATGTAAAACATGATAACCTGACCTCGAAAAACGGAACCGATCGGAACACCAGGGATTTTGAACTCCAGATCAGCACGGATGGTTCCGATTGGATTACGGTTGATTCCGTATCCGGTAACACGGACGATTATACGGACAGAAGGCTAATCTATACTTGTCAGGCCCGGTTCGTCAAGCTGAATATTACGAAAGCGTCCGGGGAAAGCGATGATGTGGCACGGGCCAGAATCAGCCAGTTTGAGGTTTACTGTGATGATAATTATGGCACAAGTATAGCTACGGACGCTAAAGGCGCGGTGGCGTCTGCAACCAGCAAGATGAATGATGGAAGAGGCCCGGAGAATATTATTAATGATAACTGGACCAACATGAATAATCTGGGCAATGACTATAACGGCTGGATATCTGCGAATAAAGCTGCCACGCATTCCGCTGAGATTGATCTGGGCAGCGACCAGCAGTTTGATGAAGTGGCACTGCTGCTTCCCGGTAATCCGGCTCAGTGTGCTGACTTGATGGCGACCGGAAATACGAATGCGGCTAATTTCAAAAACTTTACTCCTGCAGCTTTTCATATCCAGTATAAAACGGCGAACGGCAGCGACTGGGTTACCTTAGACACAGTGACGGGGAATTCCTCCAGCGTATATGACAAAAAGCTTTCGAGCCCCGTGACGGCCCGTTATATTAAGATTAATATTACGCAGGCACAGCAGGCCGCAAATGATAAAAATTCCAGGGCCAGACTACCCAAAGCTTACATATTCAATACCGAAGCCACACCGGTGTGCTGGATGCCGCTGAATCTACCGGAACCGGCAGCAGCCACACCAGAACCGCATGCGGATGATGTCATAGCGGAAAGCAGCCCGTCGCCGGAAGAAAATCCAATAGCGGAAAGCAGCCCGTCGCCGGAAGGAAATCCAACACCGGAAAGCAAACCGGCGCCAGATGCATCCAACGGCCCTGCGGCTACGGAAAAACCGGAAGCCGTAGCACCTGATCCTTCGCAGGAACCGGCCGGAAGACAGACACCGGATGCCGCGTCAGCAGCGGAAGAAAAAATAATTCAGTCAGATACCGGCAAAGTGAACCCGGATCTGCAAATAGAAAAAAATGATATTCCAGAGACAGAAGCAGCCGCTCAGGACAGCGGTGTCCAGGCGACGGCTGCTACCGCCTTCCGCGAAGAAATGGACATCGCCCGAGCTGAGATCCGCACGACCATGAATATGGGAGATATACCTGTGAAGATGGTCAACTGGCTCTCCGCGGAAAATAATATCATGGTGACAACGATTACATCCAACGGCGATACGGATCAGACCGTGGATATCATGCCATGGGGGAAGGATACCATTACCAAAACAACCACGGATGCCAATGTAATCAGTAAACCCAAGATGATTACCCAGTCAGGAGTAGAAGGCGGGATCGTCTGGGCAACCAGAAAATCCAATATTGAAGATGATGTAGTGAAGAAGAGCGACGGTACGCAGAACCGTTATACAGCATCCTGGATGAGCGAGATCGCTATGGCATCCAAAGTAATCGGTGGTGACCAGAATTCGATAAAATATGGCAGTTCCGGAAACCAGGGAATTATCCGGGTGAAAATACCCGCCGGAGAAACGATTACAGTGGTGACCACCATCGACTGTGTCGGAAACCAGGCGGTGGACGCACCTGACGGTGCCAACGGACAAGCGGTCAAAAACGTCCTGGAGCTGCAGAAGAAAGTAAAAACGGCAGACGATGTGGAAAAACTGCATGAGGAACATTTGAATTGGTGGAAAGACTACTACAAACTGTCTTATATCAATTTTAACGACGTGAATCTGAACCGCTTATACTATGGTTCCCAGTATATCTTCGGATGCTGCACGAGAGAAGGAAAACAGGCGCCAGGCCTGTATGGAGTATGGGTAACCAAAGATGATCCTTCCTGGCAGGGGAACTATCACCTGAATTATAATTTCCAGGCACCTTATTACGGATCGTACTCCAGCAACCGTATGAAAGAATTTTCACAGCCTCTCTTTGACGTGTGTATTGAATATCTGGAGTCCGGCATGGAGCGGGCGGCACAGGCAGATCATCTGAAATCGATTTGCCCGTGGTATTATGGAACACGGGAGGAAGATTTCAAGGATGGTTTTGAGGACGCGCTGCTGCTTCCGGTTGGCTTAGCGCCGTATAACGTAAGCTCCGGCGGAGCCAGCTATCTGAATCAGACCATTGACGCCTTATTCTGCGCGTCCCAGATCTGCGCATATTATAATTATACATTGGACGATGAATGGCTGACTACGAAGATCAGGACTTCCACCGGCAGTGAATATTCCCCTTATGATTTCCTGGTGAAAACGGCCAACTTCTATGAGCAGTGGGTTGAGAAAAAGGGCGCCAGGATCGATGATGTATTTGTAAAAGACAGCCCATGCTCCGATACCGGCGGGCAGGCGCTTCCTACGAAGTATACAGCGAACTATGCGAAATATCCGGAGTATACCGGCAGCGGAGACTATGTATACGTACTGTTTGACGGATGTCATGAATCCTCCTTTGAATTTAACGCGACGGTCACCGTTGGTAATGTACAGAATTTGATGGATACGCTGGTAGACATTGGCAGCAGCGTGGCGCCTACACAGGCGAAATATCAGACCTGGGTTGATATCGCGGACCATCTGGTGGGGCCGGAAGTCAGTATCTATACATATGAGGGATACAGCGGTGCTCCGGGTGCAACGAACAAATATAAAGGAAAAGAGATATTCGGATTATCCGAGGACAGAAAAATACGACCCATATCGGCAACGGTAAACCTGGAATTCATCCACCCAGGAGATCAGCTGGGATTTGACTCTGATCCCTATCTCCTTGAGGTTGCCAGAAACACGGTAGGAGTTATGGGAGAAGGCGTGTCACCGGGCTGGAGTATGGTCAATAATACACCGAAAATCTTTACCCATGCCGCGCGGGTGAATTACGACGCGGACAAACTCATCAGTGCGATGAAGAGTAATATCCTGAACAAAATGAAAGCGAATTATTATGTCAAGGATAACAACCATGGCTGGGAAAAAGCGGGAGTTGTGGAAGCATTAAACAGCATGATGACCTTTAGCGACAATGGAATCATGAAAGTATTCCCGACCTGGAACGATCAGGATGTAACCTTCTCTGATATCCGGAACAAGGGCGCATTCCTTGTATCCTCTGAGATGAAGGATCAGACAGTGCAGTACATCGATATCAAGAGCGAGAAGGGGACACAGGTAAAAATCGTGAATCCCTGGGCTGATGAGAATGGTGCAAATGCGATCGTGATGGACGGGCAGAACAAGGTGGTTGCATTTGAAGAAGGCACCACTGTTAACTCCAAAGAAGCCACACTGGTGTTTGACACCAAGGCCGGAAAATCTTATCATATCGTAAAATCCGGTGTGGACAGAAAAGAACTGGGCGCACTTCTTCAGGAAGCATCCGAATTGAAACAGTCAGAGTTTACGGAAAACACCTGGCTGCCATTTGCAGAAGCACTGACGGAGGCAGAAAAGGTTTATAATAACTTAAACGCAAGCCAGGAGGAGATCAACCAGGCGCACAATGACCTGAAAGAGAAAAAAGAGGCACTGGAAAAACAGCCGGACCCCAGTCCGAC
This sequence comes from Diplocloster hominis, assembly GCF_032380655.1. Classification (NCBI taxonomy): domain Bacteria; kingdom Bacillati; phylum Bacillota; class Clostridia; order Lachnospirales; family Lachnospiraceae; genus Diplocloster; species Diplocloster hominis. Next base: position 96,842 of record NZ_JAWDIY010000010.1, read on the forward strand.
GCCGGAACCGACCGAGACGCCGGAACCCACAGTGAGCCCGGAACCGACCACAACCCCGGCCCCCACGGTAAGCCCGGAACCAACCACAACCCCGGCCCCCACGGTAAGCCCGGAACCGACCACATCCCCGGGACCTACTGCAACCCCGGGACCCAACAACCAGGGATCGGACAATAATCAAGATTCCGGAAATGGCAGTGGAAATTCTTCGGACCAGGCTGCCGGCGGAGCACAAACAGGTGATGCCTCACCAGTGATCCCGCTTGTTATTATACTGATTATGTCGGTACTGATTGGTACAGGAATTCTTTACAAAAGAAAAAAGGCATAATAGAAAGATAAGATTAAGTTTAGATTAGATAACTAAAAAAGCAGGTTTCCCAGGATGCATATCAATCACCGGAAACCTGCTTGCTTTTTATTGGGTTATTCCAATATATCCTGGAATTCAAGTGGTAAATATTGAATATGAGGATGGCACCACAGTATCGTTCCAGGCCGGCGCATTCACCATGGATATCATTCGCCAGACTAAGATCATGGGAACAAAAGGCGAGATTGAGGGATGCATTGATGATGATAGATTTGTGATCAAAGATTTTGCTTCCGGAAATGAGACGGAAGTGAAGGTACATACGCCGAAGACTTTGCATTCCGGTGGGGATGAATGCATTATGCAGAATTTTGTACACGCGCTGGCATATCCGGATCCGGAGAACCAGAAGCTTTCCGCGGAATTGTCTCTGCAGGGGCATATTATGGCGTTTGCTGCGGAGTATTCCAGGGAGCATGGGGGAGAGATTGTGGAGTTTGAATAGATTTGATTTCTAACTATATCGTTATCGTAGAAAAATTGTACTTGTATAGGAAAAACCTTGCTGTGATGAAAATCCGGTGGGGTTTTTCTTTTATGTAGATGAAGAGCAGCTGACAAATCATCGGCAGGACAAAAACTGGAATGGTGAAAGGTTCCACTCACACTGCGTTACAAAGAAAATCATATAGACCGGAAATTTTCAGAGTTCATGGGCGTAGAGAGCAGGTCTATATCCGGTGCCATTAATTTTTATAGAATCTCTGGATCTGACGTATAAGGTTCACTATAGTGAACACCAGCGTATCGATGATACGGATAAGCCTTACTACGTAAATGCTTATACGGCATCCTGCACGGTTCCCACACAATATAAAGTTTTCTTTTCTCTATGCCTGTTTTGCGGTTTCCGAAAAGGTGAGACTCTGGCTTTGCATTGGAATGACATTGATTTAAAGGCAAAGAAAATCTCCATATCGAAATCGGTAGGATTGACAGAAAATGGATTTGCATACAAAGAGCCTAAAACAAAAAATTCCGTTCGAAACGTATCTGTACCAGATGATGTGATCTCCCTTTTGGAGCAATATCATAAGGAGTATATGCGAAAACGATACCAACAGGGTACTGCATGGAAGGGGGAAATGTACAATGGCGGTAATCTCTTTATCCAGTCAGACGGCAAACTAATGAGCCCTACAACTCCTTATCAGTATTTCATAAGACACTTACGCCGTTATAACGAATGGGTTCAAAATAACCCGGTTAAAGCAAAAGCTGAAAGATTAGTAGAATTGCCGGTGATACCTCTCCACGGATTGAGGCATTCCTGCGCTACTCTCCTTAATTATCTGGGAATAAATATCGTTGAGATCTCCAAAACTTTAGGGCATTCGACCTGCTCAACCACCATGAACATTTATGCCCATAGTTTTGAGGAACAGCAGGAGGTGATTGCATCTAAGGTAAATATGTTCATACGAATGAACGCATAAAAACGATGATGTAAGGAACTTGAGTAATTATAAATTCTCTTTATATCGATTATTATTAATACTATACAGTATCCCCGAATCCATGCCCTTCGGGCAGGGTCGCAGCGCAACTGCTCCATAAGGTATACTATTTTGATACTAAAAGACACATTAGTGAAACTGCTCCGGTTACAAAAGACGGGTGCGTGATGGATAAGCGGATTTGATCACACATCAACGCACTTTAACATGCTAATTTGCAGAATTACCTTGAAAATTTGCATTATTATACGTTTATTAAAGGGAGATATTGTAAAGAATGGAGAATAATACTACTATGTGTACGAAAATATTATTTATATTTTACAAAAAACAAGGAGAGAGCAGTGCTATGAAAAAGAGAAATGCAAGAGTACTCAGCATGCTTCTGGCAACCAGCATGGTATTAGCACAAGCAGTGGGAACCTTAGCCTTCACGCCTATGAGCGTACAGGCGGAGGAGAATGCAGAACCTATTAGCGGGGAGGTGACAGACGCGGTAAATGCAGCCTGGGCACAGGATGAGGCTACCCGAAAAGGAGAAGACTCCATATGCGTGGTAGAAGACGGATGGCTGCATTTGAAAGCATCCGCGGCAAATGGAAACGGGACGGCAGATAGTGCGGAGAATGCGTTGCCGGCAGTATTTGTAAATCCCAATAACTTTGATTTTTCTAAAGATGGATACTTTGAGGCTGCGATCAAGAGCGGCACGCCCTTGTCGGAAACGGAATTTGGCATCTATCTTGGCTATACAGATGCAGGAAATGGTATGTTCATAGGCTATGACGCAGACGGATGGTTCTGGCAAAAATACCAGAATGCAGAGGGAGAGCGCTATTCGGGCCAAAGAGCGGCAGCTCCGGAACAGGGAGTGGAAACTGCCTTCCGGATAGATTGGACAGCTGACAAAAAAGTGACCTTAACGGTAGACGGACAGAGCGTGTTTGAAGAGGAATTCAGCAGCTTAACAAATTTTACAGATAACATAGCCATTAAGGTCGCAACGTGTTCCGGAATAGCATCCGATGTATATATGAAAGACATCCACTATGGGAGTCAGGAAGTAAACGCGGTCGATCTGGAATCTTGCGTTGTATCCGGTAAGGTGATAGACGGAGAAGGAAATGTCGTCGAAGGTGCCGAGGTGACGGTCGCCGCCGGGACTGTTCAGACAGATGCCGACGGGAACGCTCAGACAGATGCCGACGGGACCGCTCAGACAGATGCTGCCGGGACCGCTCAAACAGATACCGACGGCGGGTACCAGGTTTCGCTTCCAGGCGGAGAATACAGTATAACTGTGGAAAAAGAAGGTTATCTGAAAGGAACCGGAACCGTTACGGTGAACCAAGATGTGGTAAATGTGGGAGATATCGTACTCCAAAAAATGCAGGGAATTGCCACTCAGATGATTTCATCAGATCAGATGGATGTCTACATAGCTGAAAATTTCCCCAGTGTCGTGAGATACGAGATGAAGCAAGATCTGGCTGGCAAGATTTTTTATGGTCAATCAGATGAACTCAATACTATAAAAATTAATGGCACTGACGTAACCTTAGCCCCAGAAGACGTAGCAGCAGATTTCTCACAGTCCGGGAAGGCCATCTATACGATGACCGTAAAAGATGAGGGCAGCCATATCGATGCGGTTATCACGTCAGAGCTGGCAGTGGAGAAAAACACACTGTCATTTCGTATCACGGATATTACCAACAATTTGACAGAGACTACCACAAACAAGTATGGACAAGAAGTGGAAACCTATCCGGTAGAAACGATCGCCATACCGAACCACAGTCTGTTATCTGTCAGAAGCACCCAGAAGGATGCGAACCTGAAGGGGGCCATCATGTCTTCTAATACAAGGATCAATGGGGATGAATCCATTCAGGTAGATAATGAAATGGAAATATTCACAGATCTGGACTATATGTATGCCTTTTTGTCAAATGATCAAATGAGCGCGGGACTTTGGAGCAACTCCGAACATGAAGGACGAAGTGCATACACGGTAGTGAATGGAGGCGGACACAATACGCGTATCCTGGCAACTTCGCAGGATAAAGGGGATTATAAGGAGTTAGGGCTTGCCAGCGCGCATTGGTATTACCACCGCAACATCGAAGACAGCCATGGCGTGACCTATACGGTCAAAGAATCTGAAATGCCCCAGACCAGGATTGTTATTACCGGTGATGAAAACGGCGATCAACAGATCGACTGGCAGGACGGCGCCATCGCGTTCCGTGATATTATGAACGATCCCTATAAATGTGAAGAAGTACCGGAGCTGGTCGCATACCGTATCGCGATGAATTTCGGTGGACAGGCCCAAAATCCGTTCTTAACTGCTTTAGACAATGTGAAGCGGGTGGCACAGCACACGGACGGCCTTGGTCAGGCGGTACTCCTGAAAGGATATGGAAGCGAAGGACATGACTCCGGGCATCCGGATTACGATAACATCGGTGAGAGAATCGGCGGAGCCGCAGATATGAATACACTGATGGAAAAAGGTGCGGAATACGGCGCGCGGTTTGGCATCCATGTCAATGCCAGTGAGATGTATCCGGAGGCAAAGGCTTTTGGGGATGACTCCGTAAGGCGATACACGGCAGAGGACGACGGAGCAAAGAAAGATCCATCCCTGATCGATACGCTTAGATATGGCTGGAACTGGCTGGATCAGGGAGTCGGCATCGACGGATACTACGATCTCGGATCCGGAGCAAGAAGAGGCAGATTCGATTCACTGAAAGAAAAAGTCGGTGACAACCTGGATTTCGTATATGTGGATGTGTGGGGTAACCTGACGGCAACCAGAACGGAAGATTCATGGGAAACCAGACATCTCACAGACGAAATTACAGAAAACGGATGGCGCATGGCAACAGAATGGGGCTCCGGAAATGAGTATGATTCCACCTTCCAGCACTGGGCTGCCGACCTTACCTACGGAGGATATGACAAAAAAGGCGAGAACAGCCATGTGATGCGTTTTCTGAGAAACCATCAGAAAGACTCCTGGATCGGTGATTATCCGGGGTACGGCGGCGCCGCGATGGCTCCTCTTCTTGGCGGCTACAGCATGAAGGATTTTGAGGGCTGGGAAGGAAGAAATGATTATGATGCATATATCACAAACTTGTATACCCATGATTTAACCACAAAATTCCTGCAGCACTTTGAAGTAATAAAATGGGTAGACGGGGAAGAAATCGATTATAAAGGATATAAACTGACACCTGAGAAGGAAATCACCCTCAGGGATGAAAATGGAAACAAAGTCGTGGCCACAAGAGAATCTACAGACCCTGCAGACACGGCATACCGCAACAGAACGATTACCCTGAACGGAAAAATTATCGCCCAGGGCGCAGTATCCAAAGGCGACACCGGGAAAGACGGAACGGAATCCTATCTGATTCCCTGGAACTGGGATCCGAAGACAGGAGATGAAGTGTCACCGGAAAATGAAAAGCTGTACCACTGGAATACACTGGGCGGTACGACCACATGGGAACTCCAGGATTCCTGGAAATCACTGGAGTCGGTAAAAGTATATAAACTGACTGATCTCGGAAAGACGGAAGAAAAGACGGTTCCCGTTGAAAACGGGGAAATTACTTTGGATGCGCAGGCCCAGACTCCTTATGTCGTATGCAAGGGGGAAGAAGGGAACCTTCAGATCACATGGAGTGAAGGAATGCATCTGGTAGATGTGGGATTCAATTCCGGTGAAGAAGGTCTGAATACTTATTGGTCGAAATCCGGTGAGGGGGCAGCATCTATCGCTAAGAGCCAGTACAGCAACCCTATGCTGAAGCTGGACGGGGAGGTGGCTCTGACCCAGGATATCACAGATCTGGAGCAGGGGGAGAACTATGTATTATACTTGGGTGTGGATAACAGAAGTGATTCCAAAGCGAAGATAGAAGTGAAAGCACGGGACAAAGTATTAGACTCCAACTATACAGTCCGTTCGATCGCAAAAAACTATGTAAAAGCATATACGCACAGTAATTCCAGCGCTACGGTAGATGACAGCAGTTATTTCCAGAATATGTACGTATTCTTTAAAGCTCCGCAAGACGGTAGCAAAGTGACGCTGACGATCTCAAAAGAAGCAGGAGAGGGAAGCGCATACTTTGATGATATCCGTGTTTTAAAGTCTGATATGGATGTATTAGAGAAAGACGAAAACGGCGATATAATCGGACTGACACAGGATTTTGAAAACAATGTGCAGGGTATCTATCCTTTCGTAATCGGGCCGATCGAAGGTGTGGCAGACAATCGTACCCATTTATCAGAATTACATGAACCTTATACGCAGGCCGGATGGGATGTCAAGAAGGTGGACGATGTTCTGGGCGGAAACTGGTCATTGAAGACAAACGGCCTGGCAGGCAGCAGAATTACCTCTATGCTGGGTACCTCCATGCTCTATCAGACGATACCGCAGAACTTCAGGTTCGAACCGGGAAGAACTTATAAAATAAGCTTCGACTATCAGTCAGGCAGTGATAATACATATGCAGTGACTATGGGAGACGGGGAATTTTTAGGAAAAACTCCTTATGTGAATCTTCCGAAAGCCATGGGCGAGAATGGACATTATGAGACAGAACTCGTGGGAACGGCATCCGGGGAGTCATGGTTCGGTATCTATTCTACAGGAACAGCCGCCGATACCCAGGGAACCAAAGACTCTGCCGCGGATTTTGGCGGATACAAAGACTTTGTCCTGGATAATCTGAAGATTGAGCTGGTAAAAGAAGACATCAGCAAGGATAGTCTGAACGAGATGATTAAAAAGGCAGAGAAAGATTATTCAGAGAATAATTATACACTGGAAGAGTGGGCAGCGCTCCAGGACGCTCTGATCGAAGCGAAAGTGGAAGTGAATAGAGACAAGACGAATCAGAGTGCAATGGAAGATGCGTACTATGCGCTGAAGGTTGCGATGTTAAGCCTGGATAACTCGGCAGGGCCGGCTGACAGATTCGATATTTCCACAGAACTTTACACCGCAACTGCGGGAAGCGCACTGAAGAAAAGCGGTAAAGGAGGCCCGATAGAATTCGCACTCGACAAGGACGAAGCTACCTATTGGATTACGGATAAGGCTGATAATGCAGTACAGTCAGGGCTTGCATGGTTTAATATTCATCTCAATGAGGCGCAGACTGTGGATGGTATCCGATATCTGCCAAGATCAGGAACGCCCAAGACAGACGGAAAAATAATGAAAGCGGATATCCAGATTAGTAAGGATAATGGCGCAACCTATGAGACTATCTTAGAGAATGTGACTTTTGATACGGATAACAGTTGGCAGAATGCCAGCTTTGCTGAAACAGAAGGAGTAACCGATGTTAAGATTATTGCCAGGGAAACCGCTGGACTGACAGCAAGCTCACAGAATAAAAATGCGGCGGCAGCAGAACTGCGCGTGACACATCCGAATCCCGCAACTACAGATGTCAATAAGAAGGGATTAGAAGCCGCCATAGACAAAGCGGCTGCGCTTCAAAAAGACAGCTATACCGGAACATCGTGGAAATCTCTTCAGGATAAACTGACAGCAGCCCGTACCGTATATGCAGATCAGGACGCCACTGCATATGAGGTAGCCCTCGCCCTGGCGAACCTGGAAGATGCAATCGATGATTTGGTTTCGAGAGCGGAAATCTCTGTGGATTCTCTGCAGAGCGCGGTGAATCTCGCAAAAGAAATGCTCGCAAAAGACGGTATAGACGCTTCTGTTAAGGAGAAACTAGGCGCGGCTCTTGCAAAGGCGGAAGATCTTCTGGCGAAAGTTAAGGCCGGCGATGAAACCGTGACTCAGGACATGATTAATAATAGCTATCAGGAGCTTACCGGCATTATGGAATCTGTGACTCCGACGCCGGATCCCACGGCGTCCCCGGACCCCAAACCGACCCCGGACCCCACGGTAAGTCCGGCTCCGACCGCGTCGCCGCAGCCGACCGAAACACCTGGACCCAATAATCAGGATAAGGACGATAATCATAACTCCGGAAATGGCGGCGGAAACTCTTCTGACCAGACTGCCGGAGGCGCTCATACAGGTGACAGCTCACCGGTGATTCCGCTTGTGGTAGTCCTGGTGCTGGCAGCGGCAGCCGGTATCGGGGTATACTGGAAAAGAAAAAAAGCATGAATTTAAAGTAGCAGATCAGATTTAAAATAAAGCAGGTTCCCGCAGATACAAAATATTGGCGGGAACCTGCTTTTAAATACCCAGGTAAGTATACCTGATCTGGTACGACTAATTTATTTTCCGACAACCCAACGGCCTTCAATATAGAAGCATTCCTAAAATTTTTAAACAGTGGCGCCCGACTATATCTGTCTATTCTAATAACTCCCAGAATTCACTTTCTTTCGAAAAGCCATACATATCTATGTCCAGGCATGGTGCGCTCATCCAGCCCCGCTGAATGACAGTATGTTCTTCCCCGCTGTTATAATGGTAGGTAAATCCCAGCTCAAAGCCGTCGGCTGTAAGAAAATAATTCACGAAATATCTTCCATCCACCACTTCCCCATCCAGCATCCTGCGGAACTGTTCCTGGGTAAGGCCGTTGAGAACCAGTGAATGGGGGACCTCCGCCAGCATTCTGTCGTACCAAAACGTCTGGAATGTATCATCCACATTCACGATATCGGAAAAATTCTGGTACATCGTTCCATTTCTCAGGTTCAGATTAATGGTGCGCATATCCAGAAATTCCAGCACATAAGCTCCGGAAAAATAATGGTCCTCAAAGACAATACTCAATAATTCCCCGCCCTGGTAAGTAACCCGGTATTGTACATCACTGGCAAAATAATAATGATCCAAACCATCCAGGGATTCCATAAATTGATCATCCCGCTCTAAATAGGTCCGGTTAGCTGTTACCATAGCTACGGCTTTTATTTTTTCGTTCAGTTCATCCGCATTATCGATCCCTTCGATCTGAGGATATGTAATTGAGAAATCCACCGTTTCCTGATCCGTTTCCGAATATTCGACATAGGACTCTTCCGTCAGCGTATAGGGGAGATTCTCCGACTGGTAGACAGGAAAAGCTTCTAGTGTATCCAAATCCTCGCTTTGATCGTCAGTCTGGGGAAGATCACTGTTGTCCTGTCCACCATCTCCGTGAGAACCATCCCCAGGAATGCCGGAATACGGAAGTTTGGTACCGGAAGATCCCGCGGAGGACTCTGAGTGCCTGCTCTGCAGACGGTCCCATTCGCTGTGAAGCCAGGAACCGGCCGTGAAGACCAGAAACGCTACGGTGATGAGGATAAGCAGCGCGCTGACGAGGGAAGCACTGACGGCGGCCGCTGTTCTTTTGCGGGTATTTTTACTTTCCATATTACCTGGCGCGATCATGTAATCCATAGAAACACAGGGATATCCCTGCAGTTCTCGTTCCGAACTGTATACCTGGAAGCCCAGCCGGGTATACACCGGCAGCATGCTGTCTGTAGTATGTACGGTAACCCGGGTTACCACCAGGTCCCTTGCACAGATTTTTACAATCTCTTCGAACAATAGCTCTTCTATTCCGAGATTCCTGTGTATCGACCGGACACACAGGCAGATGATGTTCCCGGACGTGTCCAGTATAGAGACACCGCAGAGCTCTCCCTGATCGCGGCAGAGAAAAAAACGGCATTTCCGGGCCGATTCCAGGTCGGCCAGGCCTTCCGGCGAAAACATATCCGTATACCGCTGAACCAGTTCCGCAGACTGGTTGAGACGTGGGTCCTCATGTAAAGTATCGAGGATAAACGCGGATATGACAGGAAGTTGTACTTTTTGAAAGCCAATCATTTCCATATAAATACCTCCAGCTGAATTCTTTGATCACAGGCTTAAAAAAATAGGCTGTGTGAGTTTAACTGCTATAGTGCGACATGTTACTCATACCGATTTCCGTCTGATTTTAAAATCAATACTAGCATAGTCTGAAGATTCTTACAATACCCGGCCTGCCGGTCTAAAATTGATAGATGCAAGATAATCCACAAAAATTTCAGAATTGTCCACATCATAGTACAGGATTGTGCATTTCTACAGATTACCTTTGTATGTTATTCTATACACAATCAGTTACAGTACCAGTGTAAGACTGTTATTAAAATCAGCGGGGGAAGGGGAACCCTTGTTATGAGGAGGAAAAAAGATGAAGAGAAATCTAAAATGTATTATCACGATGGTGCTCACCCTTGCAGTTTTCAGCTCGATTCTGCCATCCGTGTCCCTGTCGGCGAAAGCCGCTCAGCCGGATGAGGATACAAAATGGCAGGAACTGCAGACGATACTCTCTGGTGTCACCGGACGATATACGGAACCACCGGACAAAAGCCAGGTGGAGGGCAATACTTTTTCAGCAGGCATGCTGCTGGGAAACGGCAGTTTTGGAGTGGTGGCCGATGCGCGCCCGGATGAACAGAGCTTTTATTTTTCAGGGCAGGATGTCTGGAATAATTCCCAGAAAGTCATGAATGCGCAGCTTCAGATTACCGGTCTGGAAGCAGGGAGTCTTCAGGTATCCACGAATGAAAGCAACACCGCCGACGGATCCAAGGGGGCGGCGGCTGTGATCGATGGAGACCCTGCTACCTATTGGATTACCAAGGCGCAAAGTGCTTCAAAAGGTGATAAATGGCTGAAATTTGATTTTCAGCGAAAAGTAACGATAGATTCCTGGTCATCCATTCACAGAGGGTATGTGGACGGTCATAATACGCGTTATAACACCAGGGATTTTAGCTTACAGACCAGTGAGGATGGCGTTGAGTGGAAAGACGTGGATATCATAACAGATAACACGGATTACATAGTAGAACGGAATCTGGTACAGCCTGTGACTTCCAGGTACTTCCGGGTGAACATCACAAAGCCGGTCCAGCCGGGACAGGAGACGCATAAAGTGACTGGAGACCGTGCTACGGCCCGGATTTCGGAGGTCGATTTCTTGTACAACGGTAAGTCACTTATCCATGCGGAAAACAAAGAAGAACAGTCCTTTACTTACTCTGCATCGGATACATCCGGATTTACCATATCTGCGGAAAATGCATTCGATTCCGACGAGAATACTATGTGGCGGTCCAACACACAGGCTGCCAGAGTAGATGGGGCGACCGTTCCCCATGATAAGTGGGTGAAGGTATCATCGGACAAACCTTTTACATTCAACAAGATCGAAGTGAAACATAATGGTGTCCTTTACCCGCAGGATTCCTGTTATAACACGCACAATTATGAACTGCAGATCTCGGATAACGGAACAGACTGGTCAACGATTAAATCCGTATCGGGAAATACAGAAAATATCAACACATTTGAATTTGACACGGAGGTCACGGCAAACCATCTGCGTCTTTATTCTGCGGAACCGACCGCTCCGGAATACGCCAGCAAACATTATGAAAATGATATGGCGTTAGCGAGAATCGTAGATATTAATCTGTACAAGAACGGGACAAATGTGCTGGACCGGTCCGAAGAGCCGGATGGCAGCTACTATCATGAACAGGACATTCTGAATGCGGAGGTGCGCAGCAAACAGGAATTTGACGGAAACAGCGTAACATTCCGGTCATGGACTCTGGACGACCGTAATATTCTGATCACGGATATTACGCTGGATGAAAAGACCGATAAACCATATAAATTGAAACTGACTTTAAAGGCGCCCAGCGGCATCAGCCAGTCGAAAGGTACCACGGATGACATGATCTGGCTTGCGAGATCCTCAGGTTCTCCCTACAGTTCCAGGACTTCCACGGCGGTCCGTGTCCTTGATGGGACCAGCGAAATCAGCGGAAACGATATGATCGTAACGCTTGAGCCTGGAAAAACAGTGAAATTAGCCAGCTTCGCACATTCCAGCAGCGGTCTTACCAACGGCAGCGGTTTGGCGGTAAAAGCTCTGGAGACGGTAAAAACAGAAGCGACAACCAGATTAAAGCAGTTGACGGTAGCCGATACGGAGCGGGCTCACGAGAAACATCTCCAGTGGTGGAAGGATTACTGGATGAAATCCTATATTAACGTAGCCGATACCACAATCCAACGGTATTACTTTGGAGCCTTATACGGTTTGGGCTGCACCGTACGCCCTACCGCGGAAGGCGCTGAGCAGCCGAATGTACCGGGCAGTATGCTTGGCGTATGGCAGACGAATGACAAGGCTGCATCTTATGGAAGAGGTTACACAAACTACAATTATGAAGCACCTTATTACGGATTATTCTCCAGTAACCGCAGCGAGATTATGGAACCGTATTTTATCGAGGCGGATGTCAGGTTATCCCATGCTCAGAATACAGTGGCAAAACTGGGATATCGCGGAGCGCAGTTTGAACGGTCCATCGTGCCGGTCTATAACTTTTATAATAAAAAATCCCCGATAACGGTTGCTTCCACAAAGAATCCCAACAAGCTTCCGACAGATCAGAAATCCAATGTTATGCTTTATACGCAGGCCTTCATCTGGGACTGGCAGTATAATCAGGATGAGGAACGGCTGAAACAGTATACCTATCCGGCGATCAAACAAACCGTAGAGTTCTATATGGATTTTGTGGAGAAAGGGGATGACGGAAAATATTGGGTATATAAAAGTGCCAATAATGAGCTGAACGCGAGCTCAGATTATGATATCAATCCGATTTTGGATATCGGATACATAAAATCACATTTTAAAGCCTTTATAGAAATGTCCGAGTACCTGGGTGAGAATCTGGAAATGATACCCCAAATGCAGGAGATCCTGGACAATCTGTCGCCTCTTCCCACCAGCGAAAACGCAGAGCGGGCAAAGGCGGATCTTACCAGCCTGGGATTTGATGCGGACAAAGAAGTATATGTTTCGGGCTATTTTTCGGATAATTACGATCAGGTAAAAGCTTCGAACTGTCCGTGGGGAACCTATATTTATGAAGGGAACCAGCCGGTGGCTCTGGAAGGCGTTGTGCATCCGGCGGAAAATGTTAGTCTTGCCTCTGATCCGGATGAGCTGACAATTGCCAGGGATACTTTTGAATACTTTAACCCCATGTATCCTTACTACAGAGGGGCCGGATACAACGGTTTCCCCAAATCCTTTACGATCGCAGCACGGCTTGGCATTGACGGTGACCGGATTCTGAGCAGTCTGGATCATACCATTCAGGCGCTCTGGAGAGAGAACCTGACCTGTAGGAACGGCGATGCTCACGGAATAGAGTCTTTTGGGACCATCGAGGCGGTTAACTCCATGCTGTTACAGAATCATGAGGAGGAACTTCGTATATTCCCCTCGTGGGCGAAGAGCACAGATATTAAATTCGTAGATTTGAGAGCAAAAGGAGCGTTCCTGATATCCTCCGAGTACAAGGCCGATGGACAGGTGATCCCATATGTGGATCTGACCAGTGAAAAAGGAAATACCGTGAATCTGGTGTCTCCATGGAAAAACGGATGTATCATACAGGATGGAAATGGACAGAACGTAAGCGCACAGATCTCGGCTACCAAGAATACCGGAGAACTGTTATACACCTTTGAGACCCAACCCGGATCGGCTTATCATATTACAGAGAACCCGGAACCATACGAACCGGTACAAAGCGTCCAGGTTACCGCTGATGAGACTGTACTGTATACCGGAGATACGCTGCAGGCAGCTGCACAGGTTCTGCCGCAGGAAGCTCTGGTGAAAATAGTGAAGTGGAGCAGCAGTGATCCTGAGACAGCAAAGGTGGACCAAAAAGGTGTAATCACCGGCATAACTCCAGGTATAGCAGAAATCACGGCGGAATCCCTGATATCGCCGGATATCAAAGGAACGCTGACCATCGAAGTGAAAGAACGGATGCCGGATCGCATAACCATCACGGATGATGGAGGCGGAACCATAAATGTAAATGACAAAAAGAAACTGAAAGCTGAAATACTCCCTGAAAATACAACGAATAAAACCATAGAATGGAGCAGCAGCAATCCTGAAATCGTGGGTATTGATGAGAACGGCAACATCAAGGGAGGATTATCCGGTACCGCACAGATCACAGCATCTGCGGCAGCTGATGAGAATATCACTAATACCGTGGATATCAAGGTAAATGTGGAATCGAGCGGATACTCCGCACTGAAGTATTATCCCAATGAGGCCAGTGTCGACACTGGCAGCACAAAGAGTCAGTCCTATACGATGGCTTATGGATTCCAGGTGAAGAATCCCATCGTTATCACGGAATTAGGATTTTATGATCAGAACAATAACGGAAAATTTGATAACACAGGTTCAAAAGCAGGAATCTGGACAAAAGACGGAACCGAACCGCTGGCTGCCGTCACCCTGCAAAAAGGAACGGCAAGAGATGGAAATGGATACTGCTATGCGAAACTGGATACACCCATAACCCTGGAGCCGGGGGAATACGAGATCGCCGGATACTATCCGAAGGGTTCGACCGATAACTGGTTCCACTCGAAAGATAAGAGACCATTTGCCACAGCGCCGCAGATCGAATATCTGAATCCGGGATATGCGGCAGGAACCAGTGATCTTGTGAAACCGGACCTGGATGCATCCAAGTTTCCTTACCACTGTATCAACTTTAAATATCTGGATAAGAACAGACTAGAAGAGCAGATCAGCAAGGCAAAAGAACTGGATGAGGCTGCTTATGGCCTGGAAAGCTGGATAGCTCTGGACGAAGCACTGGACAAAGCCGAAGCAGCGGCGAAACCTGCGGAAACAGCCAAACCTGAGACCTCAGATCAGAAGCTGATCGACACGGCCGCAGAAGAACTGCAAAGCGCAATCGCTAATTTGGAAACAGATCAGGTCAAATACGGAATTGTCGCGGAATATAATTTCCTGGATGCAGATATGCCGTTGGCTGACCAGAGTGAATTCCACAACGACGGAGCGATGGGCACCGGTAATCAGGTGACGGAGGATTCTGGATTTACAAAAGCGCTGGAATTCGACGGAACCGGAGATGCTGCCGTACGGATCGCGGACCAGGGATCTTTAAGAACCTTCCGCAGTATGACGATTGATCTCTGGGTACAGATGCCCGAAGCAGCAGGCCTAAGGCAGGTACTGGTGAGCAAGAAAGAAAAAGACGGCAATGGATTTAAACTGGAGGTGTTAAACGACGGTACCGTACTCTTTGTGATCCGCGGAGCCGAAGAGGATAATTCAGTTTCTTCCGAAGCCGGAGCTGTCACTACCGGAGAAAATGCAAAATGGCATCATTTGAAAGCCGTATATGATTATGAACAGGGAAAAATGATTCTTATGGTGGACCAGGATACGACAGAAGCCGCTGCAAATCAGATCACGAGGAGCACCATAAACAGCCTGAAAGCGCCGCTGTGCCTGGGACATGAGCTGGAAGGGGCAGACAAAGACGCAGCCGGGACGGGCTTTTTCAAGGGACGTATGGCCAGACTTGTACTGACAAATGTGTCCAATGATGTAATTCCGCCTGCGATCACGGCAGCCAGTATTCAGAATAATGAAATAAATGTAGACTTTGAAACGGCATTTACGTTTCATCTGAGTGAAGACAATCTGACATTGGATGAAGGCGCCATTGAACTTCACAAAGACAGCGAGCCGCAGCCGGTGAAAGCGGCATTGCAGGGAAATATCCTCACTGTCACGCCGGAATATCTGGCGGGAGGCACAGACTATACGCTGGTTATCAGCGGGGCGGCCATCCATGATACCGCTGGAAATCCGATGAGGTCTGATTACATCATCGAATTCATGACCGGCTTGGAGGGAGATCTGAATAAGCTGCAAGAAGTTTATGATAAGTATCTGCCAAAGACAGAGAAAGAAGAGCTCTACACGGAAGAGACTTTTCAGGTATTCCAGGCTGAGGTGGATGCAGCTAAAGCTATTCTGGATAAAGGAAGAGCCACTGTGGAAGAGGTATCAGAAACGATATCAGGATTGGAAGCCGCAGCACTTGGTTTACTTTACAAAGAAGTAAATACCGACGTCCTGACGGAAAAAATTGCAGAAGCGAAACAGATTCTGCTGGAAAACCAGATCACCGAAGAAAGTATCCAGAAGCTGCAGGGTGCCATGGAAACGGCCGAAAAACTGCTGGGCCAGGAACCCGGTACGGTCAGTCCGGAGGATATCCAAAATTCGGTGGATACATTGGCAGAAATCCTCAGAAACCTGGAGTATAAAGCAGCCGACATGAGCGCTTTGGCCGAATTATGCACAGCGGTACAGAATCAGAAAGTCCAGGAAAATAACTGGGCAGACTATGAAGAAACATCCGTGATAAATGTGGAAGATACTCTTCGGGTGGCGCTGGAAGTCTTAGACCGAACGGATCTGACCGTGCTGGAACAGGGAATCGTAGACCTGGCTCTTAAGAATCTCCAGTGGGCTAGCGACCATATGAGCCTGAAGCCTGCGAATACAGTTTCCCTGCGTGACATGATCCGGCAGGCAGAAGCGGTTAAGACAGAGGACTACACCGAAAAATCAAGCGCAGAGTTAAAAAAGACATTGGATGCGGCCAGAGAACTGTTACTTACCCCGGGTCTGACGATCCGTGATCAGGCGGCCGTAGATGAAAAGGCAGATGCTCTGCAGGCAGTTTTGAACGGACTGACGAAGAGGGCCGATATGACGCTGCTGACGGAAAAGATCCGGATGGCCGAAGCGTGCAAACGTACGGATTACACAGACGAGAGCTGGGAAGTTTTTGTGCAGGTTCTGTCCGAAGCGGAAACTATGGCCCGGAATTCGGATCTGTCCGAAGATGACCAGCAATCCGTAAACGAAATGATAGAGAAGCTGGCAGCAGCGCTGGAGCAGCTGGAAAGAACACAGAGTGAAGAGGGAAAGACTGTAGTGGAGATCACTCAGGATCCGGAAGCACCACAAGTACAGATCGCCAACAGCCAGGAGCTGGTGAATTCCGTATTTACCGAAGAGGAAAAACACCAGATCGCAGACGGTGTCTATAGCAGGATTCTGCTTACGGTCAGAAGAGTACAGATGGAGACGGATCATCCGGATATGATTCAGTTCCAGGAAGCCCTGGACGGCAGAAAACTGGGAATGGTACTAGATATTACGATCCAGAAACAGGTGGGAGACGGGAATCTGGAGCTCGTACGGTCATTGGATAAGAGCCTGCGTCTGATTGTGCCGGTACCGGAAGAATTAAAACCCGGAACGGGAGTAAATAGGACTTTCACCTTCTTAAGGCTCCATGACGGACAGATCGCTGAACTGAAGGATCTGGATCAGGAAGAAACTACAATTACGATAGAGTCAGGTTCCTATTCCCTGTACGCGATCATCTTCCGGGATGAAGTAATCCGGGACGATAACGATCATCAACAGGATTCTCAGGATCATAACGGGCAGGCTGGTTCCGGTGATGCTGCGGTGACCAGGGCTGACGGCGCGCAGACAGGGGACTCAGCGCCGGTGGTGCCGATAATGTTAATACTGCTGTTGGCCGGAAGCGCAGCGGCAGGGATCGTGTATTACAGAAAGAGAGACAAGATCCACGAAAGATAGGAGCGGGATGTAGAAGGCATCTGAAAGCTGATTTTTAGAAAGATAAAGAGCTTAAGAGAGAATGGAAATCTTCTGAGGGTTTCCATTCTCTTTATAGAATAATTCTAATGGCGGAGAACCTTTGATGAAAAATGTCAGTAATACAGGCGGGCATAATAAACAGATGGTTAGGATTAGAAGATATAAAAACTGTTTGACATCAATAACTTTGAGGGACGTATCTGTAGCCTGGTTTCAAAATGGTCCTGATAAATTTTATAAAAAATGTTTATAAGAGTATTATGAAGGAAAGTAGTAAAAAAGAACCCCCCCGAATCCCCTCAGATTGAGGGGAAGGGGAGTTGAAGTGTCGAAGATACTTATTTATAACAATACTGGTTCATAAGTTCCTAACATACGAATTCCATATGCGGTTTCATGGCTGTCACTAACGATTCACCCCAATAATTTTTGCAGAACCCTTATAATTAAAGGCACAAACTCTTCATACCGTAATCCATAGATAAAGCCTTCGGGAGCATCGGAAGAGGGAGTCTTGATTAAACCGGCAAAATCCATGTCAGAAATTCCACATTCATACATCGCCTGTTCAACTTCTTGAGCAATCAGACCATAATGTTTTCGTCCGGTTTCCGCATCGTTCAAAATATAGGATACAGGGCGTAATTTAAGGAGAAATTGCTCCGCTTTATCTGCATCAAGTTTGTCGATACTATGTTTGGAGTTTTGATCGGAAGTTATGATGGCACTGGTAGCGGCATATACACTTCCGAATCTATGGCTGGCGGATCCCAGGTCTGCAACATTATCCTTCGATTGAAAAAAGCACCAACGTCCTGAATCGACCCCAAAAAAGAAGCTGTATTGCTGCTCATTTGAAGAAAAAATCTTAAAGTTTTGGTTTCCGCCCTGTTCAATCCGACCACCATAACCCATGCGTACTCCGTGGCTCCCCTGTAAAGTCAGATCGCCGGTGATTGTTCCGCCTGTTAATGGAAGATACCCGCCCAATCGGCTATTCACTTCAGCTTCGGTGTAGTAACGGTTGTCATGTACGTGGTTCAGATTTGCCTTATTGTTGACGGTTGACTCCAGCACTGATAAGGAAGCATTTGTAATATCGATCTCATCGGATAAAGTATTATTTATGGTGGACAATGTGCCGCCAATTTCCGTAATTTGTGTTGATAAGCTGTCCATTCCTTCCTGGCCGATTTTTTTTACCTCATTGACCGCAGAAACCAAATCCGTCTTATGTTCGGTAGACAAATCAGCCAGGCTGCCGATAGTGTTTTTGATTACATCAAATCGTTTCCGGATATTACCGAATAAATTTGATAAGGTGCTTCCGCTGATCAAATCGGAATCAACTGCTGGTATGGTAAATGTTACGGGAGTGGCCATGTTAATATTACCGGTATCTCCCTTTGGCCCCTGCGGACCTGCAAGCCCCTGTGGCCCTGGCTCTCCTGTTTCCCCTTTGGGCCCCTGCGGACCTGCAGGTCCGGTTTCCCCTTTGGGACCCTGGATGCCGGCCGGACCCTGCGGTCCTGTTTCTCCGATATCGCCTTTCGGTCCCTGTGGTCCGGAAGCTCCGGTTGCTCCTATCGGACCCTGTGCCCCGGTAGCCCCCTGTGGTCCGGGTTCTCCCTTAGGCCCGCGGATATAACCAATGAATGCTTTTGCCATATCTTTTTCCCCCTATTCATTTTCTTCCGGTGTCAAATAGTAAACGGCTCCGGTTACCGGATCATATTCGAACTCGGGCGGGGTGCTGCCCTCCGCAAAATAAGCGTAAAGATTCCCGGAGTCATCTACGGACAGGGTGTATAAGGTACTGATTGGTACGGAGACACCGCTGTCTCCTTGTTTGCCCTGTGGTCCCTGCGGCCCGGTGCTGCCCATTGGCCCCGCGGGCCCCTGCGGGCCTGTTGCGCCAACAGCACCCATGGGGCCTTGCGGACCGGGAATACCTTGTATTCCCTGCGGGCCTCTGGGACCGGAGTCACCGACATCCCCCTTGGGTCCCTGTATGCCCTGTGGACCGATGAATTCACCCTGTTCCAGCCGCGTCGCGAGATCACTTGCCGTATCGGCGGCACTTTGGGCGGCTGCTTCGGCAGCTTGAGTGCTGGCAGCCGCCAGGTCTCCCTGCATTGTGGCATAATCAGCCGCCTCCCTGGAAAGTATGACTGCCGCATTGACTTCCCCGGTCAGCCTTTGTATGATCTCGTCTGTGAGATCGCCGAATTGTTCCACCATATCTTCGTAAGTTGCGATCCGTTTTGTATTTCCTCCGGCGAAACACAGATATACCGATTTTCCATCCTTGCAGAGCGGATCGTCCTTAAGGACTACCGCCCATTCACCTGGCAGAAGCTGCGCCGGATTTAAGTCACCATAAGCGCCTCTTCTCATTCTAATTGCCATTCTTATCACCTCCGATTAACTTGTGAATGATACCTTCCAATTCCTGAATTTTGTGTTCCAATACATCGACTTTATTACTTAACTCTTTCACTCCGCCCCACAGGACGCCGACTGCATTGTAGGAATCGATTCCCTGGCCGTTCGTAGCGATGATCTTATCGGTAAGTGGATAGTTATCGCCGATGACAAATCCATATTTTTTACCGGAGCTTACGTTTTGAGGATCAGGGGTATTTGGACCCGTGTTCTTTGGCTCAGAACGGTATCGAAAGGAATATACTTTGGTCTTTCGTACTTCATCTAACAATGAGTTTTCTTCTTCAATGTCTGTCTTCCAACGTTCCAGGGAAGATACGATTTGTCCACTGGATGTATATTCGGTTTTATTGCCTGTGCTGTCCTGAACGACAAAGAAGGTGGCATGCATTTGGGACCAATTTTTACCGTTATGGGCGGAGACGCCGGTTGCGTTCATGGAACAATATTCACTGCTGCGTGGATTATGATGCACCTGCAGACCGCTGCCATACAGATAGGTAGTATGGTCTCCGGATCCGTTTACAATGGTACATTTACAGTCATCTCCGAATGCATTGCCGTTTATTTCCATGTCGTAACAAAATACTTTGCCGTTTTGTGTGACACGGAATTTGCCGTTACCAGCCCAAAACGCAAAATCCGGATTCCAGGTACCCATGCCGGTACTATTATTATCTCTGGTACCGGTGGGCCAGGGACCGTTATAGATTGCGTTATTATCAAAAATCCAATTGCCGATTTTACCCCTATAGGCCAAAAGGCCCCGGTTATCCATATGGGCATATTCCGTACCTCCGTCGGCTGAAAGCAGCCGTAGGGAACCGTTCGTATTACCGTTTCCGCCCAGTGTCAGCATACCAGACATGATGTAGCTGGCGTTGACATACAGAGATCCGTTTTTCATGTAGATCCCCTGGAGCGCACCGTTATTGGTCAGACGTCTGAATATTTCATCCGTGCCAAGCGAGGCATTCAGGGCACTTACCGATTTTTGCGCCTCTTCGGAGGCTAAAGCGGGTATGGTTTTTCCCTGTAAAGAGAAACTATCCGCGATAATTCGAACTTTACCGGTGGAAGCGTCCACCTCTAAAGTGGTGTTCCCCATGTCATCCGTAGCGGTAAGCCCTCTGGTATCGATCCAGTCCGCTTCGATACCGATCGCAGCCAGAATATTTAACACTGCATTTCCATCATGATCAAATCCGTTGATATAGGTTTGACCGCCGTCCTTGCTTATGAAAAACCCATCGATACTTTTTTTGTAGATGATAAGACTATCTGTCAGCAAAGGCTTATCGTGCAGGTACTTGATGATACTTCCATCATCCTGTATAAGCGACGTTTCATAAAAACCCATTGCGTTCATGGCCAGACTGTTTAACTGTCGGGCGTAATTGTCATAACGGGATATTTCCTGCTGTGCATTTTTTCTTGCTTCTATGATGGCTTTAGTAACTGCGGACTGCCGTTCGCTGGACTGCCTGGCAGGCGGCTGTGCGCCGCAGACCAGACTTTCATAGCCGCTGGTAGTAAACGAAAGGTTCGTAACGAAACAGGAATAACTGTTCTGTTTCCGGTCAGTGACGATCATACAGTCTCCGGCTTCGATCGCCGGGTTACTTAGGGCGGAAGCTTCCAATGGCCTGAATTTCATACCGACAATTTTTCTTCCTAAAAAATCCGCCACAGAAGCAGCGCGTCCATACTCAATAAGAGGATTGGAAGAAAGCTCCAGCACATAACCTTCTGTTCCGCACAGAACGGATTCCCCTTTTAATGTCTTACCCTCTCCATCCATACCATCAGAGGCATTCACCCGGATTCCGGTAATTACCACATCGTCGGTAGCGATTTTTAATGAAGACAGGCTATAAATATGGTGATAAGCAGGAAGACCTATGAAGTCTCCCCCGTCTGTATTGGCTCCCGTGCTGTAATCTTTGAAATCTCCACCGTCCAGTTCAGCACCCGACCGGTAATCGTTCAGGTACCCGCCGTCACTTTGTTCCAAAATAGGAAACACAGCTGTATCATACCATTTGAGTTCCAGCTTACCGTCCGCATTACACCGGGCGAAACAACCGGCTATCTGCGCACAGTAAGAAATTAGTTCCCGGCAGGTTACGGTATCATTTTCATCAAAAGGATTATGATCCACGATATAATTATTGTGGTCAAACTGTACCGATGCGGGTATTACGCCACATTGGGAGCAGCAGGTAAGGACGATGTCTTTAAGCGTAGCCGGAAATCCAAGACCGCCACGATATATTTGATCAAATTTGGTCATATAATCAAGCGCTTCCAGGGTAATAATGCCGGAAACACTGGAGGGATCATCTGCCAGAAAGACACCTTTTTTCAGCCATTCCGTATGATCGGAAAGCTGCAGGCCGATAAAAACGGTTATGACTGCGTCCGAAAAGTTATAGTTACTGTAAGTATCATACATATTATTAATGTTCAGTGTCAGTTTATTAATGATGGCGGAGCCGATGTCAAAACTCCCGCTCCCGCTGACAGCATCCGAGATCTTGATCCCCCCCTGCATGATGTGTGAAGGAGGCAGGCTCAGTATAGTACCGTCTGCCAGCTCGATCGTGGCCTTGGACAGAAAAACCCTGTGATCTTCATAGAGTGCCTGCCGGTACTGCATACTTGTATTTATCATATCGTTCTACCTTTCTATCAGATCAAAAGATACGGAAGAATACCTCTTGGTACCAACGGTCCATATTTTCACGGGCGCGGAGCGGTCAGTTACGTAAAATGTTCCGGTCCGGTCTGTCCCGCTCATGGCATCCGGATAGGTAAGCTTTATATATTCCGGATTGAAGGCCTGCAGGATCACTGCGGTTTCTTCCTGTGTAGGATTGTTCCAGCTCAATGAAATCTTCCGTTTCTGTGTAATCCTGTTTTTATGCATGACTGCATCTTCGGTCCTGCCGGAATCCCCGGCAGTGATATCTTCCAGCCCCCAGGAGAGAGCAGCGGGAGTTTTTAATGCGATTCCATCGACTTTGAGTATGGCCATAGGTTCACCTCCCTTGATGACTGGCCTGTTATTTTTTGATGTTATATAGCGGCAACCACGTGATATCTCCTGTCTGCCTTTAAGCGGCCTTTTTCTACCAGGTGGTACGCGGTTTCAGAATCCACCATGAATGTGAAATCCAGGATGGGAGTTCCAGGAGCGGACAGATTTACGCCGGAACATAATACGTCAAGCATACCGTCTGCCACAGCCGCCCGGATACCTTCCACGATTTGGTCGTTATTTACCACAGCGCCCCGGCGGCCGATACGTCCGACCAGCTCAGGACCGCGCTCCCTGGCAATAAACATTTCGCCGGTATTCAGATAACCTCCTCCGGCGAATCTGGGCAGGGAGATATGAGAACTCATGGAAAGATGAAATCCTACGTTCTGACCTCCGAATACGGGTACAAAATCCGGGATTGTGAAGGAGAACCCATTTAATAATTCTTTAACAGCATTCCAGCCATCAATAATCTTATTGGCAATTCCCTCAAACAGTGCGATAATCGCATTCAGCGGTATTTTCACGAGGCCGGATAGGGCATCCCAAATACCACAGAAGATATCCTGGACACCTTTCCAAGCTTTTTCCCAATCACCGGTAAAAATGCCCACAACAAAATCGATCAGTCCCCCAAAGGCCTTGGACAACCCGTCGATGACTTCCCCTATTCCTTTGAAGACATCGTCGAATACGGGCTTAAAGACTTCCACAAGAAAATCAATGATCGGAGAGAGTACTTCGTCCCAAAGAAATTGAAATACGGAGATGAGGTGGTTCAGACCCGGCAGAATCATTTCATTGAAAATTTCCACCAATCCTTCAAACGCCTGCGCTAAGATTCCTCCGATCGCATCGGCCAATGGCAGAATTACGTTATTCCACAATCCCGACAATAAATCGGACACAATGGAGATGATTGGAGTAAATACGTCCCCGAGGAAACTGCCTAAAGGTACTAACACATAATTCCACAAATTTTCAAAAGCCTCTGTGAGAAGCGGAATGACTTCGGTTCCGATATACTGCATAGCCGGAATGATCATATCCATCCATATACTGGTGAACATTTCTGAAAGAAAGTCACCCAAAGGCTGCAGAATCTCCAAAAACCTGTTAAAACCGTCTTTGAGGTCGGGCATAACAGTGTCAGATATGAATTGTATGGCGGGTGTAAAGCTTTCCGCGATCGTGCTCAAAGCATCAGAAAAACTTTGGCGGACGTTTTCATTGGTTGCAAATACGTAACCCAATCCGGCAGCCAGAGCTGCCAGGCCTGCGATTAAAAGAAGAATAGGTGCGGAGGCGCCGGCGATTAGTCCGCCGGGGCCAAAGAATCCGCCCTGCCCGAATAAAGCGGTAAGCTTCGTAAACAATTCTCCCATATCGCAGCCGGTCAACTGCGTCAGCGCATCGTTAATGCCTAAAATAGTACCCGCCACATTCTGCAGCGGAGCGAACAGATCCTGAAGTTTCTGCAGCTTATCCGGATCTATCCCGAGGGATAGTCCTGGGCCTTCCCCGCCTTCGCCGCTGCGCATATTTGCGAGAAAATCGCCAATATTCTGTACTACTTGGGAGGACTTTTCGACCCCGTTCCACATGCCGACGGCGGAATCACGGAATTTCTCAAAGCCCGAACTTGTTTTTTCTACCGATGTGGCCAGTGTTTCATTTTTCTTGGATACTTCGGTCATTTCATTGGAGTAGGAGGTCATCTCGGAGGACATATTTTTTATTGCCTGAGTAGACAATTTAACATTTTTTTCGACCTTCTCAAATTTTTCAAATTTTAATTTAAATAAACGCGTATCAATTTGTAATAATTTTCCGGATAGCTTATCTAATTGTTTTTGTGCTTCCGTACTTTTGGCGATACTCGTTTCTAATTGTTCGGTTATAGAGTTTATTTTTTTCACCACTCTTTCTTACAGGATACAGACCTATCTGCGGTTTATCAGGTCTGGGCCTGAATGTTTTCAAAACGCCTGTTGAATTCAGCAGCCCAGAGCTTGAATTTTTCCGCGTCATTGATCGGTGTATCCTGTTTCGATGTATGTAACGGCATTTTCGAATATTTTACTTTTCGAGGGCTTAATGCGGTTTGTACCGCATTGACTATGTAAGCGCCGTTCAGCCAGGCGGAATAATCGATTAAATCCAGCTTGGCTGATTCACGCCGCCTAAATTCCGCCTGGTAAATGTCCATAATCCTGGGATTGAGATCCCAAAATGTCTCATAGGATATCCCATAACGGATTGCGCAGGGAAGCCAATTCCGATAAATCAAATCTGTATAATTTTGATATGTCCGGATATCGGCCTCCACTGCTTCCTCGCGAGCGGATGTGTCTACTCCTCCTTCGAGAGGAGTTTCTGGAAAAAACCGCTGGAATTGACAGCCTCCATAAAAGCAGTATATATTTCTTCAATATTACCACCACCCAGGACATGCTGTTCGCATAGAATCTCCGCCTCTTCCCGGCTGCAGCCGGCACAGATACCGACAAAGGCGGCAGCAAGTGAGAAGAAATGTTGTTTCTGGAACATTTCGATAATTGAAAATCCCATGCTTTCCATATGAACCATATCTTTAAACCCCAACTGTGGTACTTCATACGATTTTTGATTGATTTTTAAGGTCATAATACGTTTTCCTTTCTAATCAGGCATTGGCCGGTACTTCTTTGGCGGCTATATCAATTTTGGTTGAGGGGGATACGGAGATGGTCATCTCACGTACGCCATTTACTTCCCCTTCATTGAGATATACAAAATGCTGGCCGCTCCAGGAAGCGATTCCATCGACTCCGTCTTTTCCCATGGACATGCGATAACGTAATTCCTTACCGGACTTTTGTTTCACAGCAAGATAGGAATCCAATGTATAATTGGCTAAGAATTCCATGGCTTCCATAGCCTGTACACCAGGCACAAAGGTCTGTGTATCATCTTCCAGATCTGTTGTTTCCAGCTGTTCAGGAGCTCCGCCTAATGCGGGATAGGATTTGATCGTACATAACTTTTCCCATGTGGTTCCGTTTTCGCTGGTTTCTAAAATGGAACTGATTGTACTAACTGCTTTTTTTGTATTTGTTGACATAATATTTCCTCCCTGTATACACGCTCTTCGGCGTGCTGATCGTTATTGTTTACCTGTACAGTCTGTAAACGGAAGTTTTCCTATAACTCGTCCCCATCGCAAAAGATACGTTCATATTTTGCGGTTAGCTTATTGATACCGGTCTTTTCAGCATCATCCGTACAAAGCGGCCCGCTGATTCGCTGATAACCTAGTCCGCGCATGATATCACTTTCTGCGGTTATGATTTGATGGGCTTCTTCATAATTTTGGTCGAAATAAACCTGCAGTTCTATTGTGGAGACAACCGCATTTTCGTTATTTTCCATATCGCATGCTGTCTCCTTTGCCCCCGCTGCCTTAAAATAGGTATAAGGATAGGGCGGAGGCTCTGAAGGAATTGCGTTGATAAACCCGGGACTAAGATCTGAAATACCGTTTTTTAGAATTGTATAAACCTGGTTGCTTGGATCAAGAATAAAATCACCCCCTTTTTGTATCACTTTATTTAGTTTTTATAATCTTTTGATAACAGGTTTGACGATAAGGCTGACTTACACAGGTTTTATAATGGTATAATTACTTCCGTTGATCAGATCATAACAGAGGATAAGCGAACACAACAGAACACATGTTCTGAAAAAATTATTATTTTTTTAAAAATCGGTTATGTTTCATTCGGCAGCTATCCTCTGAATAAATCTTATTTGGGAAATATGTATTCATACGAAATGAAACTTGTATCCATGTTAAGTTATCCAAATAATATAGACGAAATAATGTTCTTAACTCACTAGTTGGAAGTGTTTCAATATAGGAAAGTACAGAATTTGTCAATTTCTCTAAATGATCCATTTCCTTATTCAGAATATTGTACCGTTCCCTGAGTATTCCTGTGATATCTCCTGCATTGTCAGGATTTAACTGTTTTAAACGTCTTTCAGTTTCGGAAATTCTTTTTTGAAGGTCTTTTATTTCTTTTTGCATAGATTGATATTCTTTTAATAGTGAAAGGTGAAAAGTAACAGGATCTGTTTGTGGGTAGCCTGATTTCTTTTTCTGCATCATATTTTTCCTCCTTACTTGTCTAAATGCATTTTTACTTGGGATTTATCTGAGAATTGTGCACATCGGTTTTGCACTTATTTCTGTCACTTATTTTTAGTATTCATAAACAGCGGATTGATTTGGATAAAAAGAAAGTCACTTACAAAGATGTGGAGAAATCAGACAATAATGGTAACAATGATTCTAAGGACTCCGGGTCTGGAAATGGAGAAAGCGGTAATCAGAACGCAGGCGGAGCACAGACTGGGGATGAGGCACCTGTTATGCCATTGCTCCTCATGCTGCTAGCAGCTATGGGAATCATTGTCCTGATCGTACGAAGAAGAAAAATAGCAGGATAACAAAATTGTCACAGGGGAATAAATTTAATATTTTGTTGGTAAGAAATGCGCATAAAAAACAATTCAGATCACAAAATGTTGGAGTTAATGACGAAAGAATGTGAAAAAAACATAGAATAAACGTAAATATATATAGAAACATGCGCAAAATGCGCAAAAATAGAGTGATAAATGCACAAATACCTATTAAAAAATATAATAAAAAGAGTGATCATTTTCAAACTGTATTCATAAAAAGCTCATCTTAGAATCTCGAATGAATCAAGATTACGCATACCCATGACCATATTTCTATTTATAAGCACAGCTTAATAGTCAGAATTGCGCATCAATTTTGCGCAAAAAATGTCGTTGACAGATAATTTCTGGTGTAATAAGCTAGAGTTATCCAAAGGGAAAACTTCATAGGCATCAGATAGTAGCATTCACAGACATTCCGCTACTATTTTTTATTCCTGAGTGCGCAATCGATTGCTCAACCCTTGCTAAATAGAGGTTCTGCAATCAGATCCAATATGAAGTATATGAAAAAGGTAACCGGTGGAAGGAACAGCAAGGAGAAAGAGGTGATAGGAAATGGCTGGAGAACTGATCAAAATGGAGCATATCTGCAAAGAGTTCCCGGGAGTCAAGGCGTTGGATGACGTGTCCTTTGAGCTCAAGGCAGGGGAAGTACATGCTCTGGTCGGCGAGAACGGTGCGGGAAAATCCACATTGATGAAGGTGCTGACCGGCGTCTATACGAAGGATTCCGGCAGGATCCTGCTGAATGGGGAGGAAATCAGCATCAACAATGTAAGGGATGCTCAGCGTAAGGGCATCATTATGATCCATCAGGAATTAAATCTGATGAACCATCTGACAGCTGCGCAGAACATTTTCATTGGGAGGGAGTACAAAACTAAAGCAAAGATTTTCCTGGATGCAAAGACGCAGAACCAGGAGGCGAAAAAGTTATTCGAGAGACTGAATCAGGATATTGATCCTGCGGTAAAGGTTGGGGACTTAACCGTAGCCAAGCAGCAGATGGTAGAGATCGCAAAAGCGCTCTCCTATGACTCCAGGATTCTGATCATGGACGAACCCACCGCGGCCTTAACGGACAACGAGATCGAGGACCTGTTCCGGGTGATCCGGATGCTGCGGGAAGAAGGCAGAGCGATTATACATATATCCCACAGGCTGGAAGAGCTGAAACTGATCTCGGACCGCATCACGGTCATGCGGGACGGGGGCTATGTGGATACTGTGAATACGCAGGATACCACCATCGACCAGATTATCAAGATGATGGTCGGCCGGGAAATATTTGTTACAAAACAGGAAGCTTTCGCAGAGAAAGACAAGAAAGTCTCCCTGGAAGTCCGGAATCTGAACGCCGGCCGTATGGTACGGAACGTAACCTTCCAGGCAAGAGAGGGAGAGATCCTGGGACTGGCAGGTCTGGTGGGAGCCGGAAGAACCGAAACAGCCCGCGCCATATTCGGAGCCGATCCCCACGAGAGCGGAGAGATCCTGGTGCACGGCAAGCAGGTGAAGATCAACTGTCCCAGCGACGCGGTAAATGCAGGAATCGCCTATTTATCTGAGGACCGTAAGCGGTACGGGCTGGCGCTAGGCCTTTCGGTAGATGAAAATGTCTGTATGGCGGATATGAAAGATTTCCTGAAAGCGCTGGTATTTATCAACTTCAAAAAGTCCCGTGACAATACGACAAAACAAAAAGAATCGCTGAGTATCAAAACTCCTTCGATCAAACAGAAAGTAAAACTTCTATCCGGCGGGAATCAGCAAAAGGTCGTACTTGCCAAATGGCTGACCCGGAATTCCGATATCCTGATTTTCGACGAACCCACCAGAGGGATCGATATCGGAGCCAAGAATGAAATCTATAAGCTGCTGAATATACTGGCGGCTGAGGGCAAAACGATCATCGTAATCTCATCGGAATTACCGGAGATTATAAGGACCTGTCACAGAGTTCTGGTCATGTGTGAGGGCAGAATTACCGGAGAGGTAATGGGGGACGAGATCGATCAGAATGTCATCATGGGATATGCCACCAAACGAGAGGCATAAGGGAGAAGGAGGAAAGAACAATGAAAGTAAAAAGTTTACTGAAAAATAAAGATGTTTCCCACAAACTGATCATACTGGCAACCTTTTTTCTGCTGATTATCTTCTTCAGCATTATGAAGCCCAGCTACGCCAGCTATGACAATATTATGACGATCCTGCTGGCCACCTGTGTGAACGGCCTGCTGGCTCTGGGATGTTCCTTTGTCATCATCACAGGTGGAATCGATATTTCCGTCGGTACGGTTATGACCTTCTCCTGCGTAATGAGCGGTACGGCGTTTACGCTATGGCATTTTCCGATCTGGCTCGCGATCCTGTTCGGTTTCTTTATAGGCGCTTTGTGCGGCGCGATCAACGGATTCGCCGTGGCTAAAATGATGCTTCCGCCGTTTATTGCTACCATGGCCATGCAGATGATTACGAAAGGGCTTTCCCTGGTGGTGTCCGGAATCAAACCCGTCTATTTTACCGGGGCGGAAGGATATCAGAATATTGCCATCGGTGAATTCCTGGGGATTCCCGGATTCTACAATGCGATTATCATTCTGATTATCGCGGCGGTGGTCGCTCATATATTGTTTTCCAGAACCCTGATCGGACGTTACGATCTGGCGATCGGCTCCAATGAGGAAGCGGCCAGACTCTCCGGTATCAAAGTGAATCAGTGGAAGATTGGTATCTATTCTCTTTGCGGGCTGTTTTGTAGCGTTGCGGGCCTGGTGATGTCATCCCGTCTGAATTCCGCGCAGCCTCAACTGGGGCCCGGGTATGAGCTGGAAGCCATCGCGGCGGCTGTAATAGGAGGGAACTCCCTGACCGGCGGCGAGGGAAGCATTGTAGGGACACTGATCGGAGCGCTGATTATCAGTTCTCTGACCAATGGGCTTCGTATTATGGCCGTGTCCACGGAGATCCAATCGGCTATCGTAGGCCTGGTTTTGGCTCTGGCCGTATTCTTCGATCAGATGAGAAGGAAAAAAGGCTGATTTTAAGAAGAAAAAAGGCTATCAACCGGCTATCAGCCCATAAGGGCTTAGCATATACCATTACTTATCAAAATAAAAGGAGGTAAAAGTAATGAAAAAGTTATTAGCAGTTCTCTTAACCTTAACGATGGTGGCAGGCGCCGCCGTAGGCTGCGGCTCCAAGAGTGAGGAACCGGCAAAAAGTGAACCTGCGCAGAACGACGCTGCATCGGACCAGGCTCCCGCAGATGCAGACGCTTCCGCGCCGGCAGCTGATGGAGAAGAACCCTATGTAGCTATGATCGCGCTTGGATTTTCTCATCAGTTCTGGCAGGCGGTAAAATCCGGCGCTGAAGACGCTGCTGCCGATTTGGGCGTGAGAATTACTTTTGAAGGGCCGGAGCAGGAGACCATGGTAGACAAACAGGTCGACATGCTGAAAACTGCTCTTGGAAACAACCCGGTGGCTGTTTGTATGGCAGCGATTGACAATGAATCCGTAGCCGGTATTCTCCAGGAAGCAAAAGGAAAAGGAATCAAAGTGGTAGGCTTTGACGCCGGTGTAGGCGAAGCGGAATCCGATGCGAAATGTTCGACCGACAGCAAGGCGGCCGGCGCACTGGCAGCAGAACATGCGGCTGAGCTTCTGGGCGGAAAAGGAAAAGTTGGCATAGTTGGACATTCCCAGACAGTTGTTGATGCTGTAGAGAGAGTTGTAGGATTCAAAGAAAAGATAGAGGCAGATTATCCGGATATCGAGATTGTCGATGAACAGTATGGCGAGGGTGACCACTTAAAATCTGCAGAGATCGCTAAAAGTATGGTACAGGCTAACCCGGATATCCAGTTGATTTATACATCTAATGAAGGGGCATGTGTCGGTACTTACAATGGACTGAAAGAAGCAAATAAACTAAAAGACATAAAGCTGATTGGCTTTGATTCCTCAGCAGCCATGAAAGAAGCAATCAAAAATGGTGAAATCGCAGGGGCGATTACCCAGGATCCGGTTGGAATGGGTTACAAGACAGTAGAAGCTGCAGTAAAGCTGGTCAACGGAGAGAGTGTAGAATCCTTTGTCGATACCGGTTGCTATTGGTATGACGCTAGTAATATGGATGATCCGAAGATAGCGCCGTTACTGTACGATTAATCCTCAAATTCCCTGGAAGGACAGCTGTGTAAGGTCAAGGTTTGTAACTGATTACTAAGGTTTGTAACTGATTACTAAGGTTTGTAAATGATTAGTGAACATGGATTTGGATTGCGTAAAAAAAAGAACAATGTTACAATTTAGACAACCATATCCATACTAACCACAAGGAAGCAATTCGCTCGACGGATCCCAATAAGCCATGCTTTTTAGCAACGGCAGACACATAAGATATGGAAATTTTAAAATACAGGAGCAGGTATGAGCGCAACATTAAAAGATATCGCTGAATATTTGGGGTTATCTCCTTCTAGTGTATCCAGAGTATTGAATAACAAAGGACGTATTAGTGAAGAGACCAGGAAAAAAGTATTTGAAGCGGTAGAGAAATTTCATTATCGTCCCAATGAAACAGCCCGTGAACTAAAAATGCAGAGAAGCTCCACAGTAGGAGTGATTATCCCGGACGTGGCCAATACTTTTTACGTAAAAATGCTGAAAAGTATAGACCAGATGTTATGGGATGCAGGGTACAGCATTATATTCTGTGATACAAATGAGAATATCGAACGGGAAAAGGCTTATTTTGAGCTGCTGAAATCCAAGAAGGTAAGCGGAATGATTATCGCGACAACTTGTAAAAGCGATATCTATGAAAAGGAGAGTAAGCTGGGCAACTATGTTTTCGTGGACAATGCGCCGTATATTACAAATAAACCATATTCTTTTGTGAGTGTGGATAATGAAAGGGCTTCCTATGAACTGACTCAGAAGATAATCGATCATGGCCATCGGGACATCGCTATGATCAGCGGAAATCTGGATGAATCCTCCAGCATTGACCGTGTGACAGGTTTTAAAAATTGTCTGTCCGACTACGGTATACCCTTTAATCCGAAACGGCATTATATTGGCGACTGTCACTATACCAGCGGATATGAAATTACAAAGAGACTAATCGAACACGATAATCTTCCTTCTATAATATACGCTCATAATAACGTAGAAGGCTTCGGCGCGATGTATGCGCTGAAAGAAGGAGGAGTCCGGGTGCCGGAGGACGTTTCGCTGGTCTGCTTCGACGGATTGGACGACGCTAAGCTGATTGAACCGGTATTTACAGGAGTCAGCCAGCCGATAGAACGGATCGGAGAGATTGCGGTACAGATGATCATTGACAATCTTCAGAATGATGGAAATTATTTAAAGACCGTTACGAATTTCCTGGATTATACATTTATTGAGGGAAGCTCCCTGAAGAAGATTAATTAGACCAATTGCTCCGACAATATCGTAAAGTTTATAAAGTGATTTTACGGGTGAGCAATCGATTGCTCGCCCGTTGCACAAAAAAGAGATATATTTCCACAAAGATAAGAATTTAACGACAGGAGACGGAACGTGAAAGAATATGGGAAAAAAGTCTGGTTCTTTCCAGATGGGGACAGGCCGCCATTTGGAGACAGTGAATTAAAGGGACATGAATCCGTGGTTGTGCTAAATCCTAATGACCGGGATGCGCATATCCGCATAACCTTTTACTACGAGGATGCGGATCCGGATACAGTAGAAGGAATTACGATAGAAGCTTACAGGGTTCGGTGCATGAAAACCCACGAAGAGCAATACTTTGGAGAACACACCCAGGCCCTATGCAGACAGTACGCAATGAAAGTGGAGAGTGATGTACCAGTTATCGTACAGTACGGCAGGCTGGATGCGAGACAGACAAACCTGGCCTATTATACGGTAATGGGTTACGGCTTTGAACAATAAATAGATTATAAAAATAATGGAGGAACAACATATGAACAGAGTAATGATTCCTGACGAAGAATATAAACAAAGAATCTTAAGGGCGGCGAAACTGGCCGGCGAGAGAGGACTCGATATATTAGTGGTAAACGGCTCAGAGGCCGACTATGCCAACACCAGATATCTCTCCGGTTTTTGGCCGGTATTTGAAAGAGCCGGCGTGGCCATCACCCCGGCGGGAGATTGCGCCTTGATGGTAGGCCCGGAAAGTCAAATTTTTGCCTCTGATTTTGGTCATATTGAAAAGGTCCGCGTGCTCCGTGAATACCGGGAGTCAGCGAATCCCCAGTATCCGGAGCTGCATCCCACAAACTTTAGGGAAGTATTCAAAGAATTAGGTGTTACCGGTGATCACATTAAGATCGGAATGGCTGCCTGGCTGGATACGAACCTTGTGATCTACGAAGGCATCAAAGAGTGTTATCCTGAGGCGGAACTGATCCGTTGTGACGACATTATGACAACTTTAAGAAGTGTAAAATCCGATAATGAGATCGCCTGCTTAAGAGAAGCGGCACGGATTACGGAGATCGCCACACAGGAAGTAATCAGGGCATTGCGTCCGGGCGTAACTGAGCTGCAGATGGTGGGTATCGCCCAGAAGGCAATCTATGAAAACGGCGGTGAGTACGAAGGTCTTCCGCTCTACGTTTTCTCGGAGAAATCAACCCAGCACGCCATTTCCCGTTCCTCCTACCGAGAAATCCAAAAAGGCGACATTGTCCAGATTAATCTGGCAGCCAAGATAGACGGGTATTCCCCTTCTATTGGGATGCCCGTATCCATGGGACCGCTGGCCGGACTCAAAAAAGACCTGGTGGAATTCTGTCTGAAAGCTCATATGTGGACAGAGAAACAGTTAAAAGCTGGTGTAATTGCAGCCGATATCGCCAAAGATTTCATTAAATACTTTCAGGACAACGGATATGGCGATAACCTGTTGTACGGTCCCTGCCATGGGCTGGGCTTGATCGAAGTGGAAGCACCGTGGATGGAAACAATCTCGGATTATCCGCTTTTACCCAACATGACGTTCCAAATCGATACTTTTGCCATGGGACCGAACTTCGGTCTGCGCTGGGAAAAACCCATTGTTATCACCGAAAGCGGCTGCGATTTACTCAGCCCCCAGATAGGCACTATCCACGAAATCGACTGCTAATCAGACAATTTTATTCAAATTGGGACATGTCCAAACTGAACGGACATGTCCCAAACTGGAATGGACATGTCCCAAACTGAAATGGACATGTCCCCCAAACTTAGACCTACTGTCCTGTGCTTGCCTTAGAATATTCTATTCACGCCGGGGCAGTAGTTTTCAATTTTGTGAGCAAACGTTTGCGCTATAGAAGGAAAGGAAGAATCGTATGAATTATATAGCAAAATTAATCATTCCGACACTCTGCCATGACGTACATTTTGGAGCGCAGATCCGCATCGTCTGTGATTATATGAAAAGGTAAGCCGATATGAGCTCGAATCTGAAGGATCTCTCCGAATACCTTGGACTGTCCATTTCAACCGTAAGCAGGGCGCTGAATGGAAAAGGGCGGATATCAGAGGAAACCAGGCAGCGGGTAATGGATGCGGCCAACAAATTATCCTATGTGCCGAATAATATGGCCAGATCGTTAAAGCTCAGCAGCAGTTCCATCGTGGGTGTGATCCTGCCGGATATCACCAATGTATTCTACACCCGGATGCTGCAGGCCATCGACCGGGAGCTGAGCTATCATGGCTATAATATGATCTTCTGTAATACCGACGAAGATATAACGAGAGAACAGATGTACTACGATCTGCTGAAAGTTAAAAATGTTATGGGTATTATTATCTCCCAGGCCTGCCGGAATGACATCTATGAGCGGGAAAAAGAGCTTGGAAATGTGGTGTTCGTGGACAATATACCGCGGGTAACCCAAAACAGCTATTCATTTGTGGGGATTGATAACTATAAGGCAGGCTACGAACTGACGGAAAAATTGATTTCAAACGGTCATAAGGACATCGTGGCTATATCCGGTACCCTGGAGGAGACGACAGCCATAGACCGGCTTAAGGGATTTCGTGATTGTATGCGGGATCATGAGCTGTCCTGTGAGGAAGGGGATGTATATATCGGAGAATATACTTCGGAGAGTACATCTGAGGTGGTCAGCCGTATCATAAGCCGGCCGAACCTGCCTACTGCGGTCTATGTATCAAACAATATACAGGCCTACGGCACGATTCTCGCCCTGGAGAAGGCGGGTCTGTATGTACCGGAGGATATCTCCGTCGTATGCTTCGACGCCATCGACTTTACGGGGCTGATCCGTCCCAGGCTGACCTGTATTCTGCAGCCAGTGGAAAAAATAGCCCGGACTGCGGTGGAGCATATCATCCGGAACGCCGAGTCCCAGGCGAAATGCCAGATTACCAATTATATTCTGAACTATGAAGTCCATGAGGGAGACTCCCTGAAGAAAAGAGCACAGGGAAGAAAGAAAGGAGAAAATCTATGTCAATCGTAAAAATGCAGGAGTTACTGGAAGACGCGAGAAAAGAAAAATACGCGGTGGGAGCATTTAACTGCTTTAACATCGAGATGGTCCAGGGAATCATCTCGGCTGCGGAGGAGGTCAATTACCCGCTGATCCTGCCGCTGGCGGAAAGCCATATCAAATTCTCAGACTGGGAGCTGATCTCCTACATCATGAAAAACCAGAGTGAAAAATCCACGGCGAAAATCGCTTTACAGCTGGATCACAGCAAGACCTTCGGGACCGTGGAAAAAGCGCTGAAAGCCGGATTCTCCACGGTGATGTTCGATGGATATGAGCTGGCATTTGAGGAAAAAATCAGGCAGACAAGGGAAATCGTGGAAATGGCCCACGCGTCCGGCGCCTTGGTGGAAGCGCCTCTTGGGAAAATAGGGACTGTGGGAAAAGACGCGGCGGCAAAATATGATCACGATGCCATCACCGATCCGGAGCTGGTAGACGAGTTTACCCGGAAAACAGGTGTGGATATACTGGCGGTATCGGTCGGTACCATGCATGGAAAGACACCCGGCGAGAGCCATCTGGATTATGACAGGCTGGAAAAGATCTGCCAAAAGACCGACGTCTACATCTCTTTGCACGGGGGAAGCGGCGTGTCCGATGATGCTTACCGCAGGGCCATAGAGATTGGCGTTGACAAGATCAGTATCTTTACGAGAGTATCCACGGCAGCGGTCGATGAGATCGCGCGGGTTCTGGAAAATGGCTGTATGCGGTTCCCGGAACTTCTGGTGGAGGCGAAACACGGTGTGACGAAAGAAGTTGCCCGGCTGATGCGGATTTTCGCGAACCGATAGGTGGCCTTATGAGTTTGATGGGGATCGATATCGGAACCACCGGCTGTAAAGTCTGCGCGTTTGCGGAGGATGGGACCTTGCTCAGCAGAAAATACAGGGAATACGGCCCAAGGAATCATAGCAGTGGTATACCGAATGAGGGAAGCCGATACGAGGAAAGTTATACCGGGCAAAAGAAAAGAGCCGTAAGCCAAAGCAGTCAGGAACAGGGCAGGAATAAACATGGCCGGATCATACAACGGGATGGTATATACGAGCTGGATTCCGAGCAGGTGATCATAGATCTGTTTGAATGTATACAGGCCGTAAACCATGAAGTAAAAAAAGACCCGGTGACAGCCCTGGCAGCCAGTGTGTCAGGAGATGAGTTTGTCCCGGCAGGACAGCATGGCGAACCATTGGGCCCGGTGATCATGTCCATGGATGAAAGAGGCCGGGAGGAAACGAAACAGCTGCTGGAGCAGTACACAAAGGAAGAGCTGTATCAAATGACCGGTCTGCCCCTGCACCACAAATACGGCCTGCTGCGGATGCTTTGGTATCAGAATAACCGGCCGGATCTGGAACAGCGCATCGGACGGTATCTGTCCTGGGAGGATCTGATTTTTCAAAGACTGGCAGGCGAAGACATCCGCTGTTCCGGCCGCAGTGTTCTGGCCCGGTTCATGCTCATCGATATCCGGACGAACCGGTACAGTGATAAGCTTCTGCAGAAATATTCCATCCCTGAGGACAGACTTTCCGCACCGGTGGACCCGGGAACGGTGGTGGGGATGGTGCAGTCCGCCATATCCGAGCAGCTTGGGTTTCGGTCACCGCCTCTGCTGGTGGCAGGCGGATTCGATCAGTCCTGTGCTGCGCTGGGCGCCGGAGTGTATAAAAAGGACAGCGCCATGGTAGGGACCGGAACCATGGAATCCCTGTCTGTGTGTAGTGAACGGCCGATTCTTTCTTCCGCGCTTCTGGCAGGCGGTTATCCTTGTAATCACCATGTGATTCCCGGTTCCTACACCTGTACAGCAACTAATGTATGCGGCGGAGCCATGTTAAAATGGGTCCGGGACCAGCTGGGCCGTGAAGAGAAGCAAAAAGCCGCTGCGGCCGGTACGGATGTATACAGCGAACTGCTGGCACAGTGTCCGGACGGGCCGACGGGGCTGCTGGTGCTCCCCCATTTTGCGGGCTCCGGCCCTCCCAGCAAAGACGCCGGGGCTCTGGGAGCTATTCTGGGCCTACGTCTTTCCAGTACCAGGGAAGACCTGATCAAAGGCGTGTTAGAAGGGGTTACCTATGAACTCAGACAAAATATGGAGCAGTTGGAACGTGGATGCGGCCGTCCGCTACCCAGCCTGTACGCGTCCGGCGGCGGGGCCGGTTCTGATTTCTGGCTGCAGTTAAAGGCAGATATTACCGGAAAGACCATATATAAAGTATCCTGTCCGGAGGCCGGCTGCGCCGCGGCCGCCATGCTGGCGGGAATAGGTGCCGGAATCTACACGGATCTCCCCCAAACCGTGCCATTCTATGTCAAAACCGGAGGCAGATTTTACACAAATAGGAAAAATTACAACATCTATACAGAGTTTTATGAGGAGTATGTAAGGATATACCCGGCGACAGCCGGTATCTCCCATCGGATAGGCGAAATCAGGAAAGAAGGTGGGAGAACCAGGACATAGCATGCAGGAAAAGAGATGGTCCGTTATGCCAATGCGGCGGGAGCGCTGTGCGCTGCCGGACATACCGGAATGCCTGCGATGCCTGATCGTGAGAGAGTGGAAAAATTCATAAATGAAAGAGAGGAAGGTATGTATGCAGCCCAAAAAGCAATATTATGAAAATGCAGCTAAAACGGTTATTAAAAATATGGAAAGAAGAGGAATCCGGGGATATTACTGTGATTCCAGGGAAGCCGCGGTGGAACAGGTTTTAAAGCTGCTTCCGCCCCAGGGTGTCATCGGCTGCGGAAGCTCCCAGACCGTAGCCCAGACGGGAGTGCTGAACGCTGCAGTGCAGGCGGGCCTTACTCTGATCGATAAGAAAGCCGCCAGAACACCGGAAGAAAAGCTGGCCGTCTATGCGAAAACGATCTGTTCCGACTGCTATTTTATGAGTACGAATGCGTTTACGCTGGATGGGGAACTGGTGAATATCGATCAGACCGGGAGCAGAGTATCCTGCCTCATGAAAGGTCCCAAACAGGTCTTTATTCTGGCAGGGATGAACAAACTGGCAGCCGATGTTAACAGTGCTGTCTTAAGAATACGCAATCAGGCGGCTCCTTCAGAAACCGTCCGGCTGGGCTGCCAGACGCCTTGTTCCATTACCGGGCGCTGCGGTGACTGTCTCAGCGACGACTGTATCTGCGGTCATCTGGTGGTGACGAGATATTCCTGTCAGAAAGACCGGATTCATGTGATTCTTATCGGTGAAGAACTGGGCTTTTAAAGGATTAAAATGCAGGCATTAAGTGCTCATAGCGATAAAAAATAGTAGCGCTCGAAAAAGCCTCGCTGACTATTTTTCATGCATCGCACGTAAATGCCCATAAAACGGGCATTAAGTGTTCATAGCTATAATAAATAGGATCTCCAGGCAAACCATACATTATAAGAAAAGGTTTGTGATTTCCACAAATAATTCATGTATAAAAAAAGGAAAATTGCCCATATTAAAAACAGAAAAGCAAGAACATTGCTGTCTATAGAATATGGAAAAGGAGATACTATTATGAAACAGTTTAAGAAATTATTCTTAAGTGTGACAGTATTACTTATGATTTGCCTGGCTACGGCCTGCAGCAACGACAAGAAAAATAATAACAACACCACAGATAACGGTACAGGTACCACCACGGAGTCCGGAACCAATGCCACAGCGACACCTGCCGCTACAGCTACACCCGGAACCACCAACAACAGTGCTACCGAAGGAACTGATGCCACCGACAATAATGACGGCACAGCAGGAAATGCTGCCGGGGATATTATCGATGGAGCTGCCGGAGCCGTTGATGAAGCGGTAGACGGCGTGAAAGATGCCGCTGATGATCTGACCGGAAACGGAACCAACGATGGTGTGGAAACGACTGCAACCCCGAACGGTGCAGCACAGTAATACAGTACGGGTAAACCTGAAAGGGACACCGCCCTATAGGCCGGTGCCCTTTTTTTGCCGTTCTGTGCGTGACGGCAGAAGTCAGATACTTTTTAAAAACTGATCAATGTAATAAAGCGCGCAGCCGATGGTAGCGGACCGTTCCCCGCAGACCCCTGGCTTTATGGAGAAGTCATGAAGCGGAAATGGATAATAATCCCGCACAAAGTCATATAGAACCGTAATGTCCTCCTCCCGGATATAGGTCTGAACCAGCCCGCCCAGGATCACATCATTATCCAGAACCGTATGAAGATTGCTGATTGCCAGTGCCAGTTTGCGCAGATAGGCGGTCCAGAGGTCCTGCCGTATCTTATCGCCATGCCGCAGATAGTTAAAAAAGCTGTTGAAATCTTCTTCTATCCCAGATTCTTTCATTAATTCTTTTAGACTGTTGGCTGAGCAATACGCTTCCACACAGCCCTTTTTCCCACAGTAACAAGGCTTTCCGTCCGGCACCATACACATATGCTCAAAAACGCCGCTTCGGGCTTCCTGGCCGTGATAGATATGTTTGTTGAGTATAACCGCTCCTCCCAGATTCCGGTTCAGCGATATATAGACACCGTCTGTGATCTCTTTTTGGTGCCAGAGCTCAGCGAAGGCGGCGGCTTCCGAATCGTGGATTAAGATGCAGGGAAGGGTAATATACCTGGAAAAGCTGTCCAGAGACATATCGGTGGCACCCAGGATCTCCGCGTAAGTTGCCAGTTTGCCATCCTGTGAGGTCAGCCCCTGAATTCCGATGCCCACTCCCAGAATATGTTCAGCGGGATATGGAATTTCACGGATGAACTGGTTGATCCAGTCCGCTAATTTTCGGAAACATTCCTCTGTGTTATCGAACTGGAGCATAAGCGAAGATTCTTCCAGCGAGTGGCCATAGAGATCGATCGCAGCGATGTAGGAGATCGATTTTAGAATTTCTACTCCGATACCGATTCGGGCTGTGTGGACACAGGAGATCATCTGCGCTTTCCTGCCTCCGGTTGACTGATACAGGCCATTCTTTTCGATGAGTCCCATTTCCTCTAATTCTTTCAGGTTTTGGTTTACGGTGGGCAGACTGAGATTCAGATCGCCGGCGATCGTCTGACGGGAGGTGATTTTATTATTATAGATATTTTCAAATACTTTACTTCGGTTAATTTTCTTTAAATCTGTGGATGTTAGTGTAGTTACGCTCAATTTATTCACCTCATAGGACTTTTGCAAAAGTTATGTATAAAACTAATATAGCAGTAAGTAATAAAAATGTCAATCCTTCCGTTATCTATCTGATTAACCACAAATTTCTACTCAATCTCAGCCAGATTTACGGAGGTTCTCTTATCATCCTTATAGTCTCATAGCCATTTATATAGATTTTTTTACAAATACAGACCGATTCAGGATATGATATCACGTCACGGTAAGTATCGTGGTACGTGTCAAGATATATTAAAGATATATAAGATATATCAAGATATATACTTATAAATATTACTTGTAAAGATTACATCATAAAAATAAATATCCCAAATTATGTGAATTATGCACAAAATATATAGTTTAAATTTAGCAAAATTAGGAATTGTTATATGATTGCAAATCTGATAATATAATAATTAGTTTAACAAAACACATTTACATAAGTGAATTGCAAAAGGGGGCGGAAATGCTACGACATTTATCAATACCAAAGGAAAACCGGGTCATCACTTTGGCATCGGAAATCGTTTACGGGCAGCGCAGCGAATGGTGTGACTCCACCTACCGGCCTTTGAAATTAAGCCTGATGCGCAGCAGACAGTTTTTTGAATACGACAGGAAAGAAAAACTGCCGCTGCTGATCTGGCTGTGCGGAGGCGGATTTACCACAATGGACCGGAACGTCTGGATTCCGGAGCTTGCCTGGTTCGCGAAGAGGGGATACGCGGTTGCCAGCGTAGAATACGGTACCACCTGCAGAACCCGTTTTCCCGAGCAGCTGGAAGATATAAAATCAGCGATACGGTTCCTGCGGGCCCATGAAAAAGAGTACAATCTGGATCCGGAGCGTTTTGCCCTGGTAGGGGAATCCGCCGGCGGATATCTAAGCCTGCTGGCCGGAGCGACCGGTGAGGATCAGACGTATAAGACCGGCGGATATGAGGTATATCCGGAAAAGGTACAGGCGGTTGTGGCGTTCTATCCGGTGACCAAACCATCGGAAATGGATTTTTGCCCTGAAGTGGTTCCGGTGCCTCCGGATTTTAAGCGCTACCCCGATATACCGGATCTGCTGAGTGACCGGACACCGCCGGTGATGCTGCTTCATGGCGACGCGGATACACAGGTGCCGTTCGGACAGAGCGAGGAACTATATTGGGCGCTGACTGACCGCGGGATACCGTCAGAGTGCTGCATTATCGAAGGCGCGGAACATGCGGATGAGCCATTTGTGCAGGAGGAAGTGAAACAGATGGTTTTGGAATTTTTAAACCAGCATTTAAAGAAAGAAGGCAGACAATGAAAGCAGCAGTTTTTTACGGAAAACATGAGATGAAAGTAGAAGAGGTGCCCATGCCGCAGGTAGGCGAAAGAGATGTGCGGATCAAGGTGGAGGCCTGCGGGATCTGCGGTACGGACGTACATATTTTTGAAGGGGATAAGGGCGCGGCGGCCTGTACGCCTCCCACGATCCTGGGCCATGAGTTTTCAGGAGTTGTGGAATCGGTGGGAAACCTGGTTACGGACATAAAGGTTGGGGACAGGGTGAGCGTGGATCCCAATCATTACTGCGGAAAATGTGACTATTGCCGCGATGGAATCGCACATTACTGCGAGCACATGACCGGCTACGGGACTACCGTGAACGGGGGATTTGCCCAATATTGCAGCGTGGATGTCAGACAGG
Organism: Diplocloster hominis; assembly: GCF_032380655.1. Classification (NCBI taxonomy): domain Bacteria; kingdom Bacillati; phylum Bacillota; class Clostridia; order Lachnospirales; family Lachnospiraceae; genus Diplocloster; species Diplocloster hominis. Next base: position 139,651 of record NZ_JAWDIY010000010.1, read on the forward strand.
TGTACCGGTTGGGAAAGCATACCAGCTTTGAACAGGGCGCGATGACAGAACCACTGGCGTGTTGTCTGCACGGAATAGACATGTGCGGGATTCATCCCGGCAGCCATGTGGCGGTCATCGGCGGCGGAATGATCGGGCTGCTGATGGTACAGCTGTCCAAGCTTTCCGGAGCGGCCTCGGTGATCCTGCTGGAACCGGTAGAAGGCAAACGGGACATGGGGCGCAGGATGGGAGCGGATCTGTGTGTGAACCCCATCGGGACGGATGTCGGGAAGCTACTGGCAGAACAGGGAATCAGCAGACTGGACACGGTGATCGAGTGCGTAGGCAATGTAAATACCATCCGCCAGGCCATTGACCTGGCAGGGAAAAAATCGGTTGTGATGATGTTCGGCCTCACGAAACCAGATGATGAGCTGGCCATAAGGCCTTTTGAAATATTTGAAAAGGAAATCGAACTGAAATCTTCCTATATTAATCCCTATACCCAGAAGAGAGCGCTGGATCTGATCGATTCCGGCCAGGTGGATGTGCAGTCCATGATCTGCGAAACCGCGGGACTTACGGATCTGGCAGGCATACTTAGCAGCCCGGAACGAAGAGCCAAGGGGAAATATGTCATTTCGCCCTGGAAATAAAATCAAAAAATATTAAAGTTAAAAGGAGAAGGAAAATGAAAAGAAAACTTATGAAAAGTGTATTGGCGGCCATACTGGCGGGCCTCATGATGACGACAGGATGTACATCAAAGGCGGAAGAACCTGCAAATGCAGACGCTCCCCAGGGAACCGAAGCCGGGGCGGCTCAGACCACGGCGGCTCCAGACGCGGCGCAGACAGAGGATCAGAAAGCAGAGAAAGGCAGCTATAAGATCGGTTATACCATACAGGATCTGGCAAATCCCACCTGGGCGGCTAAGATTCAGTATATCACGGAAATGTGCGATGAGCTGGGATGGGAGGTAGCAGCGGTCGATAATGGCGCAGACTCCGGAAAGCAGATCACCCAGGTTGAGAACTTTGTGACCAGCGGTGTGGACGTAGTGGTCGTTCAGCCGGCGGATGCGAATTCCCTGACGGACGTGTCGAAGAAAGCGCATGACAAGGACATCTACATGATGGCGGACGGCGTATCTTTCCCGGAAGCGGATCTTTCCTATATTAATGATAACTTTACCGTAGGGAAAATGGTGGGAACCGCCTGCGGCGAATGGCTGAATCAAACGTTCGGAGAGGATGCGAAGACAGAGGTCGCGATCTATGAATGGCCTTCCATCAAAGAATGTATCGACCGTGTGGATGGCATGAAGGAAGGGTTAAAAGAGACCGCTCCCAACGCACAGGTGGTGGCATCCGCATCCGCGGCCAACGTAACCGACGGCATGTCCAACGCGGAAAATATTTTGCAGGCACACCCGGACGTGAAAGCATTTATGTGCTTTGGCGACGGCGGAGCCCTGGGTGCAAGCGAGGTTCTGGAGGCAAAGGGAACAGGGGCCGATGAAGTCGGCATCTTCTCCATCGACGGAACCGACGAAGCGCTGACAAAGATCAAAAACAATACACCTTTTAAAATGTCTGTGAGCCTGGGCAGCCCGAAGGGACAGGCGGAAGGAATTATGGAAGCTCTGCAGGCGCTTTTCAGCGGCAGCTATGAAGAAGTATATTATACCCCGAATGAAGTCGTGGACAGCTCCAATGTGGATGAATATCTGAAATAGCAAAAATGTGCACAGCCTGCCTTATGTGAGACGGGCTGTGCAGATTAGATGAAATCGGCGGCCCGCAATTTCAGGAGAAGGAAGCTTCTAAAAGAAGGAAGCCCGCAATTTCAAATGAGGGAAGTTTAGATTTCAGAAGAACAGAACCACATGCAATTTCAGAAGCAAAGGGTGAAGATATGGAAAATAACAACATACTATCGGTTCAGGAAATCGTGAAAGAATACCCCGGGGTAAAAGCCCTTGACAAGGTCAGCCTAGATTTCAGAAAAGGGGAGATCCATGCGCTTATGGGAGAAAACGGCGCGGGAAAATCCACGCTGATCAAGGTGATCGCCGGGGCGATTCAGCCGGACGGCGGCGCCATCTATATGGACGGAAAAAAAATAGAAGCCATGGATACGAAGATATCCAAGGATCTGGGCATTGCGATTATTTACCAGGAATTAATGATGGTACCTGCCCTTTCCGCCTCGGAAAATGTCTTCCTGGGCTCTGCGGTTCGAAAAGGCGTGATGATCGAGCGAAAAGAGATGGAGAGGCGTTCCCGTAAAATATTTGAGGATCTGGGTATCAAAATAGATGTCAGAAAACCGGTGGGAAAGCTGACCGTAGCCTATCAGCAGATGGTCGAAATCGCCAGAGCACTGTCAAAGAATGCGAGAGTCCTGATCATGGACGAACCCTCCGCAGCCCTGACGGAAGAAGAAGTCCAGACCATGCTGCGGCTGGTTCTGAAGCTGAAGGAAGCTGGTGTGACGATCATCTACGTCTCTCACAGGCTGGATGAGGTGTTCCAGATTACAGACCGGATCTCCGTGCTGCGGGATGGCCGGTATATTACCACACTGAACACAAAGGATACGGATAAAACGGAATTAATTCATTATATGGTAGGCAGGGATTTAAACGAGACATTTCCGGCCCGCAACAGCAGGATCGGGGAAGTGGGGCTGGAGATTAAAAACTTCTCCGGAAACGGAGTGAAGGACATCAGCCTGTCCGTAAGGCACGGTGAGATACTGGGCCTTGGAGGCCTGGTGGGGGCAGGAAGGACGGAGCTGGCCCAATTGATCTACGGCCTGAAAAAAACGGAGACCGGAGAGCTTTACCTGGACGGAAAACGGACCGCAATCCGTTCGCCGAAGCAGGCCGTGCGCTGCGGGATGGGCCTGATTCCGGAAGACAGAAAGCAGCTGGGACTGCTGCTGGATTTCGACCTGCAGGAAAATATATCCCTGCCGTCCCTGCCGAGGATATCCAAAGGGATCATGATCAGGAAAAGACAGGAAGGGAAAATGGCACAAGACCAGCAAACCGCGCTGAACATAAAGACTCCTTCCATGAAACAGAAAGCCAAAAACTTAAGCGGCGGTAATCAACAAAAGGTAGTACTGGCCAAATGGCTGGGAGCCAATTGTGAGTATCTGATTTTCGACGAGCCTACGAGAGGAATCGATGTCGGCGCAAAGCAGGAGATCTATAAGCTCCTGAATCGGCTGGCGGAGGAAGGAAAATGTATACTCATGATTTCATCGGAGATGGAAGAACTGATCGGTGTCTCAGACCGGATTATCGTATTGTGTGAGGGCCGTAAGACCGGGGAACTTACCAAAGGGGAGTTCAGCCAGGAGCGTATCCTGTCACTGGCCTCCGGGACATAATGGAGGAGGATGGAAGATGAAAGGAATTGTGTTAGAAATAAGAAAATCCAGTAAACTGCCGATTGTTTTGTTGCTGATTGGTATTATTATATTCTTTACCGTGTTGTCTCCGGCATTCTTAAGTTTTGATAATTTTCTGAATGTATTCCGTCAGATTTCCATGATTGGGATTGCGGGAATCGGTATGATCTGCGTAATGCTGACCGGCGGAATCGATCTGTCCATCAGCGCGCAGGTTACCCTGGTAAATATCGTCTGCGCATTTATGATGGTAAATATGGGGATGCATCCGGTCCCCGCAAGCCTTGCGGCGATTCTGATCACAACCCTGCTGGGAACCTTTAACGGCATTCTGGTTGCCTATGGCAAATTAATACCGCTGATCGCGACCCTGTGTATGCAAAACATGCTGAAAGGATTGAGCTATATTATTTCCAAAGGCCAGCCAATCTTTGGATTTAACGAGTCCTTTAAGATACTGGGACAAGGATATGTGGGAGCGATACCTATTCCGGTAATCGTATTAATCATTGTGGCGGTCCTGGGGGCGGTATTCCTCAACAAAACTTATATAGGAAGATACTTCTACTGCATCGGCGGAAACGAGGAAGCCACCAACCTTTCAGGAGTCAATACGACAAAGGTAAAAGTACTTGCATACAGTGTCTGCGGATTCTTCTCAGGTCTGGCCGGTATTGTTTGGCTTTCCAGAGTCAACTCGGGACAGCCTACCACCGGAAACGGCTTTGAATTTGACGTGATCAGCGGGATTGTATTGGGAGGCGTCAGCATTCTCGGAGGCGAGGGCGATGTGCTCGGCGCCATCCTGGGAGTGATAGTCATCGGCTTGCTGAACAACGGCCTGACACTTCTTAATGTGGGTGAGTATTATCAGCTTCTGGTGAAAGGGTTCGTATTGCTGCTGGCAATCAGTATGGACAGTTTTAAGAGGAATTTTAAGAAGAACTAGGATTTGGCAGAAAGGATTGAGCAGAAAGATAAAAGTATATATTTACAAGACCATCGCCTTATAGGATAATAAGTGAAGAACACTTTCCCCTTTGCAAAGGAGCGTTATCAGAAAGGCAGGGCTTTGTATATGAAATTTCGTCCATGCATTGATATACATAACGGACAGGTAAAACAAATCATCGGAGGAAGCCTGCAGGACCAGGGAGACCAGGCTTTAGAGAACTTCGTGGCAGAGAAGGATGCGGCCTACTATGCCCGGTTCTATCACAAAGACGGGCTTAGCGGCGGGCATATCATACTGCTGAATCACAGGGACTCCCCTTATTATGAGGCCACAAGGCACCAGGCGGAACTGGCGTTAAAAGCCTGCCCGGGAGAATTTCAGATCGGCGGGGGGATCGCCCTTAACAACGCGTTGGATTACTTGCGGATGGGCGCTTCCCATGTGATCGTGACCTCCTATGTATTCCGGGAAGGGAAAATTCAGGAGGAAAATCTTAAGACCATCAGCCGTCTGGTGGGGAGAGAACACCTGGTTCTGGACCTGAGCTGCCGGCAAAAAGAGGACGGTTATTATATCGTAACGGACCGGTGGCAGAATTTTACGGAAGTCAAAGTGAATCCGGAAACACTGGATGAACTGGCCGTCTATTGCGACGAATTTCTGATCCATGCCGCGGACGTGGAGGGCAGGGCACAGGGAATCGAGTACGATCTGGTGGAAATGTTAGGGGAGTGGGAGGGAATCCCGGTCACCTATGCCGGCGGTGTTGGAAATTTCGACCATCTGGAGCAATTATACATACTGGGACAGAATCGCCTGGATGTGACGATCGGCAGTGCGCTGGACCTTTTTGGCGGCTCCATGGATTATAATAGAGTGCTGGACTTTTGCGAAGCGTCCAGGGAATAAGAGTAGATAGGGAACACGGATTCGGAGAATTCTGACAGAATTCTCCATTTTTCGTGTTTTAACGAAAGATTTCACAAAAAGTTAAGAATTTCAGACAAAATTCTCTGCTATAATGGATACGGAAATTTTAGTATGCAGATAATATCCGGGCATGTCTATAACCGGATTCTCAATACAGACAGGTTTAAAGGAGAACTCATGTTTCGAAAGAAATACAAATATATCATAGTTTCCATTATTATATATATGTTTCTCATAGAAAACGCTATGACTGCGCTGGCGGCCGTGCCAACTGCGGAGTTCCCGGAAGGATGGCCCCAGGGGCCCAGTGTGGAGGCGGAGTCCGCCATCGTCATGGAGGCCAGCACCGGAGCTATTTTATATGAAAAGAATAGTCATGAAGAATTATATCCGGCCAGTATCACCAAAATTATGACAACTTTGCTGGCGCTTAAAAACAGTTCTTTAAATGAGTCCGTGACTTTTTCTCATGATGCCGTATTCAGCGTAGGTGCTTCGGATGCCAAACTGGGGGGGATCGACGAGGGGGATAAGCTGACCATGGAGCAGTGCCTCTATGGGGTTATGCTGGCTTCGGCCAATGACGTGTCCTATGCGGTAGCGGAACATATAGGGGGAAGCTTATCCAAATTCGTGGACATGATGAATGAAGAGGCAAAAAAGCTGGGCTGTGAAAATACCCACTTCATGAATGCCAGCGGCCTGCCGGACCCGGAACACTATACGACAGCCTATGATATGGCGCTGATTTCTCAGGAAGCCCTCAAAAACCCGGTGTTCTGCCAGATCGCGCAAACCATGGTTTACACGATACCGGCGGATGAGTACTGCCCGGAACCCAGAGCCAGGGCGAATCATCACGAGATGAAGTCCAATGGGAAATATCCGTACGACGGCTGGACAGGAGGAAAGACCGGCTGGACAGCCTCTGCCGGATACACCCTGGTCACATTTGCCCACAAAAATAATATGGATCTGATCTGCGTGATTATGAAATCTTCCCAGACAGGCCAATATACCGATACCAAGGCGCTGTTGGACTACGGCTTTCAGAATTTTAAACGTATGAATCTGTCAGATGCAGACGCCCAGACGGCAGAACAGGAATCGGATGACAATCCACTGGGGCTGGGCGATTTTATGAAAGAACAGCCCCTGTTAGGCATCAACTCCGAGGACTACATCGTGATTCCCGGACCGGCCAGCTGGGACCAGATCGAGGCAGAGTTCATACCCGATGCCCAGGACGATGAGACGGCCGGAAGCATGCGTTATACCTATAACGGTTACTATGTCGGTACCGGACGAGTCGTGTTAAACGCAGAGAATGCGTACAAGTTCCAGGCTTCTACAAATCTAAGCCGGAAGAATTCCGCCCAAGGGATACTGAAGATTAATCCCTGGATCATCGCAGCCGCGGCGGTCCTGGCCGTCATACTGATCGTTGTTCTGATCCTGATATTCAGACGCCCGCGCCGCAGGCGCCGGGGGCGGAAGCTGAGGTTCTGATCCCGGGGAAGCTTGATCAATGCAAAGATCCGGTAAAATGATTGTAAAAAACTGTTAATATGGTATAATAATAATACCATATGTGAATGCGGTAAAACGCTCCAATGTGGGAATAATTCATAAAGGAGTTGAGCATCATGCGTTTTATAATCAGCGGAAAAAATATCGATGTGACAGAAGGTTTAAGGTCAGCAATTACGGACAAGCTAGGAAAGTTAGAAAAGTACTTCACTCCTGAAACAGAAGTTATCGTAACTTTGAGTGTTGAGAAAGAAAGACAGAAAATAGAAGTAACCATTCCGGTAAAAGGAAACATTATCCGTTCAGAACAGGTCAGCAATGATATGTATGTCTCCATCGACCTGGTGGAAGAAGTGATCGAGCGGCAGTTAAAGAAATACAAGAACAAAATCGTAGATAAAAAGCAGCAGGCTTCGGGGAACTTCCAACAGGCTTATATTGACAAGGATTATGAGGAAGATGACGAAATCAGGATTATTCGTACCAAGCGTTTCGGAATGAAACCCATGTATCCGGAAGATGCCTGTATTCAAATGGAACTGTTAGGACACAGCTTTTTCGTTTTCCGCAATGCGGAAACAGACGAAGTAAATGTTGTCTATAAACGAAAAGGAAATACCTACGGACTGATCGAACCGGAATTCTAAAGATATAGAATAAAGATGCGCTGTCGTTATCAGAGGACAATCTGAACGACAGCGCTTTTTTACCGGGAAACCATGTTTTGGGATACCTGCTGCATAAAAACTCCGTACGGCCGGAACTCATTCATTTAACCGGCATAATCTATTATAGGTAAGAACTATTTACCAATGGACTATAAAAGGAGTAATTAAAATGATAGAAATAGATAATGCGCTGCAGGTATCATTGTCGCGTCCCTTCCTTATATACGAGGGTTCGGATATTACAGGAACCGTTGATGGAAATGCAGGGCCGGAAAGCTACTGCAGCCTGTCCTATACAGGAGCTTCCCGGTATCGCCTGAACAGAGAAGACCACAATCAGATCTTCCAGTTTTTCCTTACCGCGCAGGGGAGTGAGAGACTGGCTTACTGCCTGGATAAATTCGCCGATGGCCCCTACGGTGACGTCCCTTATCAAAGTACCACATTCGAAAGCCTGTTTCCAAATGCAACGGCCAGGCAAAAAACTATGCTGGCATGGATTTTGGCAAACGCATTCCCCACAGTAAACGCTTCCGATACCTTCGCGCTGGTCGGTGTCGACGACAAAGCCTCCCCGGTTCTGGATAACAACGATGCCTATGCGGTGGTACAGATAGCGGTGTGGGTACTGCTGGGCCAGATCGCCCCGGACGAAGTCTACTTTCTGGACTGTACAACCGGAGCGCCCCATCCCAAATCCGACCGCTTAAGAGCCGCAGTACTAAAACTTCTGGAACTGGCCGGCAGCTACGCAGATGCCGGCACGACCGGTAATTCCAGCATTTTGGGGGCATCTACCTGTACCTGCAGCAATGAACTCATCAACTGCTGCAACAAAGGCAGTATACCCGGTAATCCAGCAACGCCATATCTCATATTTCGCGGCTGTCCAAATGAAATACGCACGGTCTGTGACCGGGTAATGGTGGGACCTTTCCGGCTTCTCTCCAACTTTAACGGCCAGCCCGCGATTACGATAGAACCTCTGTGCGTATGTGACGATGACTTCACAGCCACGTACGTGGACTTTTGCGGTAATCCGATAACCTATCCGACGTTAAATCAAGAGTTTTATATCGCACTGCGTATGTGTTCCAACAGCCTGTGTTTTCGCGTAAAAGCAACCCTTACCGGGACGATCACCCGCGTAATCACAATGAAACCTAACAGTACAGCGTTAAACTATCAGCCGATCGGCGCCACCTTTGAGGATCAGACTGTAACACAGTCCGCTGATATCTGCGTATGCCTGATCAACCCTCAATTAGTAGGCAAGGGGAAAAGCCATGGCAATGGTATCCAAATACTGAATAACAACAATAATAACAACAATAACAATAATAATACGAATAATAACAGTAACAATAATGGAAATGCCGGCGGCCTGATATGTGGTTTGCCATATCCGCCCTTTATAGGATGGCCGTGTTGTATTCCATGGTGGATGTGTCCGCAGGATACTGATCGGCCGCCTTATCCGCCTAGACCTCCGTATCCGCCTAAACCACCATATCCACCGTACCCCCCATATCCACCAGAACCACCATACCCGCCATATCCACCTAAACCCCCATATCCACCAGAACCACCGTACCCCCCATATCCACCTAAACCACCATACCCGCCTTATCCACCTAAACCCCCATATCCACCAGAACCGCCGTATCCGCCATACCCGCCTAAACCACCATATCCTCCGGAGCCGCCGTGTCCGCCGAAGCCATGTCCTCCAGAGCCGCCGTGTCCGCCGAAGCCATGTCCTCCGGAGCCGCCGTGCCCGCCGAAGCCATGTCCTCCGGAGCCGCCGTGCCCGCCGAAGCCATGTCCTCCAAAGCCGCCGTGCCCTCCAGAACCGCCGTGCCCGCCAAAACCACCCTGTATATGTGAGCCATGCTGTAAAATACCCTATTGTCCTATAAAATCGCCCTCCCCCCAGGCTCACTGAATACGATCCTAAAATACAGATCTCCCCGCACAGGAGATTCTCCTTAAGCCGGATGCAGCTTCATATCAGTTTGTAAAAAGTGGCCGTAACAATAATAGTTGACTGTTACGGCCACATTTTTTCAGTATAGGGGAGAGAATAACGGATGAGTCCATCAATTCAAATCATGGAAGTTCAGCAGTATTTCAGCAGAAGTTCACCAGAAGTTTGTTGAATTCGCCCCCCGATGGTGTTACAATGTGGTATATGTGACCATATAGAAAGATAAAATAGGAGCGAACAAGGTATGAAATTAATAGAAAAAGTATTTGGTACCCACAGCGACCATGAGCTGAAGCGCATCTATCCAATCGTAGACAAGATCGAGGCTATGAGAGATACGATGATGTCCCTGTCCGATGAAGAATTGCGGGACAAGACCAGAGAGTTTAAGCAGCGTCTGGGAAGCGGCGAGACACTGGATGATATTCTGCCGGAAGCATTTGCAACGGTCAGAGAAGCGGCCAGACGTGTACTGAATATGGAACATTACAGGGTACAGCTGATTGGAGGCATCATTCTTCATCAGGGCCGTATTGCTGAGATGAAGACTGGTGAAGGTAAGACGCTGGTATCCACGCTGCCGGCCTATCTGAACGCGCTGGAAGGCAAAGGCGTACACATCGTAACCGTCAATGACTACCTGGCGCACCGTGACGCGGAGTGGATGGGAAAGGTACATGAGTTCCTGGGCCTGAAAGTCGGCGTTGTATTGAATTCCATGACCAACGATGAGAGACGCGTTGCCTATAACTGCGATATTACCTACGTAACCAATAATGAACTGGGGTTTGATTACCTGAGGGACAACATGGTGATCTATAAGGCCCAGCTGGTACAGCGGGAGCTGCACTATGCGATCATCGACGAGGTCGACTCCGTCTTGATCGATGAGGCCAGAACCCCGTTGATCATCTCCGGCCAGAGCGGCAAGTCCACCAAACTGTATGAAGTGTGCGACATGCTGGCCAGACGTTTAAAGCGCGGTGAGGAGAGCAAAGAATTCTCCAAGATGGATGCCATTATGGGAGAGGACATCGAGGAGACCGGTGATTTTATTGTAAATGAAAAAGATAAGCAGGTGAACCTGACTGCGGAAGGCGTGCGCAGAGTAGAGGAATTCTTCAAGATTGAAAACCTGGCGGATGCGGAAAATATCGAGATCCAGCACAATATGATCCTGGCGCTGCGGGCCCACTATCTGATGTTCCGGGATCAGGATTATGTGGTTCAGGAAGATAAAGTCATCATCGTGGATGAATTTACCGGCCGTCTGATGCCCGGCAGACGTTATTCCGACGGTCTGCACCAGGCGATCGAAGCAAAAGAGCATGTGCAGGTAAAAAGAGAGAGCAAGACCCTGGCAACGATTACGTTCCAGAATTTCTTCAATAAATATACGAAAAAATCCGGTATGACCGGTACCGCACTGACGGAAGAAAAGGAATTCCGTGAGATTTATGGAATGGACGTTGTGGAGATCCCCACCAACCGTCCTGTGATCCGTAAAGACAATCAGGACGCGGTATACAAGACTAAGAAAGAAAAATACAAAGCAGTCATCGACGAGATCGTGGAGTCCCATGCCAAAGGACAGCCCGTACTGGTGGGTACGATTACCATCGAGACCTCTGAACTCTTAAGCGGTATGCTGAAGAAAAAAGGAATCCAGCACAACGTGCTGAATGCGAAATTCCATGAGCTGGAGGCCGAGATCGTCGCTCAGGCCGGTATCCACGGCGCTGTGACCATCGCGACCAATATGGCCGGCCGTGGTACGGATATTAAGCTGGACGACGCGGCCAGGGAAGCGGGCGGGCTGAAGATCATCGGTACGGAACGTCATGAGTCCAGACGTATCGATAACCAGTTGCGGGGACGTTCCGGACGTCAGGGAGACCCCGGAGAATCCCGCTTCTATATTTCACTGGAAGATGACCTGATGCGTCTGTTCGGTTCTGAGCGGATGCTGACCATGTTTAATACCCTGGGTGTTCCCGAGGGCGAGCAGATCGAGCACAAGATGCTGTCCAACGCCATCGAAACCGCCCAGAAGAAGATTGAAAATAATAACTTTGGAATCCGTAAAAATCTGCTGCAATACGACCAGGTAATGAACGAGCAGCGGGAAATTATATACGAAGAGAGGCGCCGGGTGCTGGACGGAGAGAGCATGCGGGATTCTATCTACAAGATGATTACGGATATTACGGAAAGTTGTGTAGATACTGTTATAGGAGACGACCAGGATCCGGAAGAATGGAATCTGGAAGAATTGAATCTGATGCTGCGCCAGATCATTCCGGTAGCGCCGATCACCGAAGAGAAAGTGGCTGGTCTGAAAAAGAACCAGTTAAAACACAAACTGAAGGAGGAAGGCGTTAAGCTCTACGAGACCAAAGAAGCGGAATTCCCCGAAGCAGAGACCCTGCGTGAATTGGAGCGTGTATTCCTGTTAAAGGTAATCGACCGGAAATGGATGGACCACATCGACGATATGGATCAGCTCCGTCAGGGGATCGGACTCCAGGCCTACGGCCAGAGAGATCCGCTGGTAGAATATAAGATGGCAGGCTACGAGATGTTCGACGTCATGACCGCCAGCATCCAGGAGGATACGGTTCGCATTCTGATGCACATCCGTGTGGAAGAGAAAGCGGAACGTGAGCAGGTAGCCAAAGTAACCGGGACGAACAAAGATGACAGCGCTGTAAAAGCGCCCAAGCGCCGCGAGTCCGAAAAAGTCTATCCCAACGATCCCTGCCCCTGCGGCAGCGGAAAGAAATACAAACAATGCTGCGGCCGCCGCGCTTAACAGTTCAGGCCCAGACGCCGCGAAATGAAAGATTGTAAATCCAACATGCAAAACGATGTGAAATACAGGAAAGAAGGTGAAGCAATGGTAGAATTAGATCAATTCAAAGTTACACTCAGCTCATATGAGACTCCATTAGCGGAAGTGAGGGATTCACTTTGACTTAGCAGTCAAAGAGAAGAGAATCGAAGAGCTGGAGCGGGAAATGGAAGCTCCCGGGTTCTGGGATGACACCGATCGTTCCCAGAAGCTGATGAAAGAATTAAAAGGCCTGAAGTCGGATGTGGAGACCTGCCGTGATCTGGAGCAGACCTACGACGATATTCAGACCATGATCGAAATGGGATACGAGGAAAATGATGAGTCGCTGATCCCGGAGATTCAGGAGATGCTGGACGGGTTTAGCTCCGATCTGGATAAGATCCGTATCAAGACCCTGCTCTCCGATGAGTTTGACGGATACGACGCGATCGTCACACTCCATGCCGGAGCAGGCGGCACAGAATCCTGCGACTGGACCGGAATGCTCTACCGGATGTACAGCCGGTGGGCCGAGTCCAAAGGCTACTCACTGGAAGTGCTGGACTATCTGGACGGAGATGAAGCCGGCATTAAATCCGTCACCTTCCAGGTATCCGGAGAAAATGCCTTCGGCTACCTGAAGTCCGAGAAGGGAGTCCATCGTCTGGTACGAATCTCGCCTTTTAACGCGGCAGGAAAACGGCAGACCTCCTTTGCCTCCTGCGATGTCATGCCCGACATCGAAGAAGATCTGGACGTGGAAATCAACGACGACGACATTCGGATCGATACCTATCGAAGCAGCGGAGCCGGCGGACAGCACATCAACAAGACCTCCTCCGCCATCCGGATCACCCACATACCCACCGGGGTCGTGGTCCAGTGCCAGAACGAGCGTTCCCAGCACAGCAACAAAGACAAAGCCATGCAGATGTTAAAATCAAAACTCTACATGCTGAAAAAGCAGGAAAACGCAGATAAAATCTCAGACATCCGCGGTGAAGTCAAAGAGATCGGATGGGGCAACCAGATCCGATCCTATGTCATGCAGCCCTACACCATGGTCAAAGACCACCGCACCGGCGAGGAAACCGGCAACGTAGACAGCGTAATGGACGGAAATCTGGACCCCTTTATCAGCGCATATCTAAAATGGCAGAGCCTTTCCAATAAAACTACAGCGGAGTGATCTGTAAAGAAGGGCCGGAGCAGGCTGCCGTGGGGAGCTGAGGGCCGGAGCGGGCTGTCGTAAGGACTGGTTCACAGAGCGGCGGCCCAAAAGTAACGGGGGCCAAATCGCATCGGCCGTACCTAAGAACGGGTAACTCCGAAGAGTACGAAACCTCTCATTAGCAGGACCCGGGGCAAACTCGCCAAAGTACGGCTCAGACAGTGCCCCGGGTCCTGCGAGGTTTCGCCCTCTTCTGCGTAACCCGTTCTAAGGTACGGCCTCAAGCGATTTGGCCCCCGTTACTTTTGGGCCGCCGCTCTGTGAGCCAGTCCTTACGACAGCCCGCTCCGGCCCTCAGCTCCCCACGGCAGCCTGCTCCTGCTTTACAGCATTCTTAAGATGCATGTGCTTAAGATTAGGCACTTACTTATAATTGATTTTCTGCGAAAATGGCAAAATTTAGGTTCCGGTGAATCCGGGCTAAGATATCAGCAGAAAATAAAAATGCAAGTTAATTCTTTATCTTTAATTCCTTTTGACAGTTATTTAATTGAAAATATTGAACAAACATAACCCGGTCTGCGAAACATGGAAACTGGCTTTAAATAGTGCAGGGATGAGAGGGAGACGGCGGGGGCCTGGCGGGGGGCGGAAAACCTTGTGGGGCTATATCGCTTGAGGCCGGCCTTAGAACGGGTTACGCAGATGGAGGGAGAACCTCGCAGGGCCCGGGACACTGTCCGAGCCGGTTTTTGGCGAGTTTGTCCCGGACCCTGCTAATAAGAGGTTCTCCCTCCATCGGAGTTACCCGTTCTTAGGACCGGCCGAAGCGATATAGCCCCACAAGGTTTTCCGCCCCCCGCCAGGCCCCCGCCGTCTCCCTCTCATCCCGGTCCCATTTCCAGTCCCATTTCCAGTCCCCCCACGCCAGCCCCAAAACCGAAAAAAAGGTTGCATGAAGCAGGTAAGTGTGATAATATCTTTGTTGTGAATACAAATGTATTTCCTGTGCAAACACGAAAGGTGATCATATGGCAGAAGAAAGTAAATACTATCTGGTGAAACGAAAAGCAGTGCCTGAGGTGCTGTTGAAAGTGATCGAAGCCAAGCGCCTGCTGGAATCGGGGAAGGTCGAAACCGTACAGGAGGCTACGGAAATGCTGGGGATCAGCAGAAGTTCTTTCTATAAGTACAAGGATGACATATTTCCGTTTCATGATAATGTCCGGGGAAAGACCATAACTTTTGTGATGCAGATGGACGATGAACCGGGATTATTGTCTGAGGTGCTTAAGACAGTTGCGGATTTTCACGCAAATATTCTGACGATACACCAGAGTATTCCTGTTAACGGGATCGCGTCGCTGACCCTCAGCGTGGATATTTTACCGACAACCGGGGATGTGACACAGATGCTGGATACTATTGAACGTAATAATGGAATTCATTATATTAAAATATTAGCTAGGGAGTGACGAGATGATTAAAATCGCGGTATTGGGATACGGAACGGTAGGGTCCGGAGTAGTGGAAGTGTTAAATACAAATCAGAGCAGCATTGATCAAAAAGCCGGTCAGGAAATCCGGGTGAAATATGTCCTGGATCTGAGAGATTTCCCGGGAGATCCGGTGGAACCGGTTCTGGTACATGACTTTGAGACGATTGTAAATGATCCGGAAATTAAAATTGTAGTGGAGGCAATGGGCGGTGTGGAACCGGCTTATACATTCTCGAAACGCAGCCTCCTGGCGGGAAAAAGCGTGTGTACCTCCAACAAGGAGCTGGTTGCGAAGCATGGAGCTGAACTTCTGGCGATTGCCAAGGATAAGAATATCAACTATCTGTTTGAAGCCAGCGTAGGCGGCGGAATACCCATTATCCGGCCGCTGAACTCCTCCCTGACTGCGGATGAATTTGATGAGATTACCGGTATATTGAACGGTACGACGAACTATATCCTGACGAAGATGTCAGAAGAGGGGCTGGAATTCGACACGGTTTTGAAGGAAGCCCAGGACCGCGGTTATGCGGAGCGGAATCCGGAAGCGGATGTGGAGGGCTACGATGCCTGCCGGAAAATCGCGATTTTGACCTCCCTGGCTGCGGGACAGCAGGTGGATTATCAGGATATATACACGGAAGGAATAACGAAGATCTCCGTACATGACATCGCCTATGCGAAGCAGATGGGAATGGTCATCAAGCTTCTGGCGACCAGCAGGAAGGAGAATGGACGGTTTTATTCGATGGTAGCGCCTTTCCTGTTAAATGAAGATCATCCGCTCTACAGCGTGAGCGGCGTGTTTAACGCTATTTTCCTGCATGGGAATGTGCTGGGAGATGTGATGTTCTATGGAAGCGGAGCAGGTAAACTGCCGACCGCCAGCGCAGTGGTTTCAGATGTGATCGATGCGGCGAAGCATCAGGAACGCAATATTATGGTATCCTGGAGCAGCCAGAAGCTGGAGCTGGGCGATATCGCGGATTCCAGGAGTAAATTTTTTGTTCGGGTTTCCGGAAACGCGGACACGGATTTAGGGAAAATAAAAGAAGTATTCGGCGATGTGAAGCTGGTTCAGGTCCCGGAATATAAAGATGAGTTCGGATTTGTCAGCGGGCTGATGAGCGAGGCGGATTATGAGAAAAAAGCGGCAAAAGTGCCTGGAATCCTGAAACGAATCCGTGTGGAAGAGCGAATTTAAAAAATGAAGTAAAAAGCGATTAAAAACGAAGTAATTATAGTAGATTGAAAAAGAAAAATAAAAAGTGGTATAAAATACCAACGTAAATAGACGCAAACAGCGGTACTGGAGGATATCATGAAGTATGTTGTGGTTTTAGGGGACGGTATGGCAGACCGGCCTATTGATGAGCTGGGGGGAATGACTCCTCTGGAATATGCCAAGACACCGGTGATGGATGGACTTGCGGCTGTTTCAGAGATCGGTCTGGTGCAGACGATCCCGGAAGGGATGAAACCCGGGAGCGACACGGCCAATCTGGCGGTGCTGGGTTATAATCCCAGAGACTACTATACCGGCCGTTCCCCATTGGAAGCGCTGAGCATCGGTGTGGATATGAAACCGACCGACATCGCCATGCGCTGTAATATCGTCACCCTGACGGAGGATGACGTGCCCTACGAGGAGAAAGTGATTCTGGATCACAGCTCTGGAGAGATCAGTACACAGGAAGCGGCGCAGCTACTGGAGGCGGTGAGAGCGGAACTTGAGAGCGACAGATACAAGTTTTACGTGGGAACCAGCTACCGGCATCTGTTGATCTGGGATCAGGGACAGGTGATCGATCTGGCGCAGCCCCATGATGTGCTGGGACAGCAGATCGGTAAACATCTTCCCACAGATCCGGTTCTTAGGGATATGATGAAGAGAAGCTACGATATACTGGTGCATCATCCGGTGAATCAGGCCCGCAGGGAAAAGGGGTTGAATCCTGCGAATTCCCTGTGGTTCTGGGGAGCCGGTACCCGGCCGGCCCTGTCCTCCTTTGAGGAGAAAAACCATAAAAAGGGAGCCATGATTTCCGCGGTAGACCTGTTGAAGGGAATCGCGGTAGGTGCCGGTATGAAAAATATTATCGTGGAAGGCGCAGACGGCACGTTACATACGAATTATGAAGGAAAGGCCCAGGCGGCGGCCGACGTGCTTTTAAATGAGGGGTATGATTTCGTCTATGTTCATGTAGAGGCTCCGGATGAGATGGGGCACCAGGGAAGTATAGAGCGGAAAGTCCAGTCCATCGAATACCTGGACGGCCGGGTGATCGGGCCGTTAAAAGAAAAGTTAAGTGCGTCCGGGGAACCCTTTCGAATGCTGATTATGCCGGACCATCCCACCCCGATCTGTGTCAGGACGCACACATCAGATCCGGTTCCCTATCTGCTGTATGACAGCAGTGCCCCCGGCTCATATAGCTGGAAATATAATGAGAGGGAAGCGCAGAAGAGCGGAAACCGTGTGGACAAAGGCTATAAGATGATAGATTATCTGTTTTCCGGACAGTAGAAGATACACCGTGTGTAATGCGGTATAGGAGGTAAATATGCTGATTGTTAAGAAATTTGGTGGCTCATCAGTGGCTGATAAAGAGAGAATCATGAATGTGGCTGTGCGATGCATTGAGGATTATAAGCGCGGTCACGATATCGTGGTGGTGCTCTCTGCTATGGGAAAAACCACGGACCAGCTGCTGGCGAAGGCTTATGATATCAACCCCCTTGCGTCTAAGCGGGAACTGGATATGCTGCTGACGACCGGTGAGCAGACCAGTGTGGCACTGATGGCTATGGCGATGGACTATCTGGGAGTACCGGCCGTCTCTTTGAATGCGTTTCAGGTGGCCATGCACACCACTTCCAAATACGGGAATTCCAGACTGAAAAGAATTGATTCCGAACGGATCCGGCATGAACTGGACAGCAGGAAAATCGTAATCATCACAGGCTTCCAGGGTGTCAATAAATACGATGATTTAACGACGCTGGGCCGCGGAGGTTCCGACACCACGGCGGTAGCGCTGGCAGCCGCGCTTCGTGCAGACGCCTGCGAGATCTATACAGATGTGGAAGGCGTATATACTGCCGATCCAAGAGTTGTACCCAATGCTAAGAAGTTAAAGGAGATCACCTACGACGAAATGCTGGAGATGGCTACACTGGGAGCCAAAGTGCTCCACAACCGCTCTGTGGAAATGGCAAAGAAGTATGGAGTGCCGTTAGTCGTGCGTTCAAGTTTAAATACCGCTGAAGGAACAGTTGTGAAGGAGGAAGTTAAAGTGGAAGGAATGTTATTAAGCGGAGTTGCCGCTGATAAGAATACAGCCAGAATTTCTGTGATCGGACTGAAAGACGAACCGGGTATCGCGTTCAAATTGTTTAATGTGCTGGCGCGTAAGAACATCAATGTAGATATTATCCTGCAGTCTGTCGGCCGGGACGGGACCAAAGATATCTCCTTCACGGTGGACCGTACGGACTTAAGGGAGGCATTGGATACCCTGGAAGAAAACAAGGGCAGAATCACCGCCCAAAAGATTACGTATGAAGACAATGTGGCGAAGGTATCTGTGATCGGAGCCGGTATGATGTCGAATCCGGGAGTGGCTGCCAAGATGTTCGAAGCTTTGTACAACGCAGGGGTGAATATTAAGATGATATCAACCTCAGAGATCAGGGTAACGGTTCTCATCAATGAGAGCGAAGCGGAAAAAGCCATGGTGGCTGTCCATGATTACTTTGGACTGGAAGATTAAAGTGTGAGCGGTCCGCAAGATTAAAGTGGGGACCGGAAGAGGAATGTAGAGATAAAGGTTGACAGTTAACGTACAGCTTGTCAAATATGGGGCTGTCGGGAAATCCGGTAAGACGGATTCATTTCCCGACAGCCTCATGTAATAAAAAGGGATACCATTCCTGGCATCCCGTAATGCATGCCTCTCAGGCAGGGGGCGCCGAATCGGCGGGGATCGCACTACGGCGGAAAGGAAGATGCCGCTTACGCGGCCCGCCGTAGGCAAAGAGTTTCGCAAGCGAAACTCTTTTTCAATATATATATTGCTGTGGTTCTGGCTGGGCATCCACAACAGGCCCGGCGGGACGGTCAAGTTCCCCGGTGATATCCATGTAGAAATAAACCTGAGTGACGGACAGGTAAGCGCTGACCCAGAGCATACCGATCCCAAAGGAAAGAGCGCCCAGAAGCATCCAGCCGATGAAGCTTAAGAGGATATAGAAATAACGTCCCTTATTTCCTCTCATAAGCTGAGCGCTTTCTTTCATAGACTGAATCACGCCTTTTGTCGGATCATCCAGCAGGATATAGAAGGGCTGGGAAAACATCAGCATCAGGATATAATCGATCACCACGCCGATGATCAGCAGGACAATAACTAAAAATGCCATCAGCGGTTCAGATCCGGTATGTGTGAAAAGCCAGATAAACAGGATGGCGTAACCGGGAACCAGACATAGGAAGGTTAATAAAAAAAGAAGCAGCGAGACCAGAATAAATTTGTCCGGGTGATGTTTGAATGCAAACAGCAGATTTCCGATATCCGCTTTGCGGCCCCGGCACAGATTCATATAATAAAAGGTGAGACCGGCGCTGAAAACAGAGATTAACAGCGACAGAATGATCACCAGAACAAAATACATGATATATGGGGTGGCTGTCATCGGATAGCGATATATGCCGGTGGCAAATTCGCAGACGAACATCACTGCGGAGGAGATTACGCTTACGATGATAGACAGGGCGATACACATTCCATAATTACCAATCAGCCTGTCTTTTGCCATTTGTTTCAATTGGGCAGAAGTTCGTTTCATAATGGTATACACTCCAATTTCTATAGATTTCGTAATTAAGATCAAGGGCGGCAGATTCAGACATCTTTCGGAACATTGACATCCAGGCCGTTATAATCAAACTGACCGTTGTAGTCAAAATCATTGTAATAACCGCCATAGGGGAGATTGTTGTAATAATTTTCATATATATTCTCGAAATCTGAGGAGCTGAAGATGAAGATCAGATAAACGAGGAAGATGACAACCCCCATAACCATACTGATAATGCCCGTGATCATACCAGCCAGCGCCTGAGAGCTTCTGGGTTCCGAAGAACGCCGGGACAGCAGACTTAAGATCAGGGCCAGGGAGCCCAGCATAAGCCCCCCCAGTCCGCCGCAGCAAAGGCCGGCTATTGATAGAATACCGATTACCATGGAGGCTGTGGCCATTCCATTGGGCCGTGTCTGCCGGTAGTTGGGATTATAGGGCGGCGGGGTCTTCGGTCCGTAGGGATTTGAATTTTGTCCATAGGGATCGGAATTCTGACCGTAGGGA
This sequence comes from Diplocloster hominis, assembly GCF_032380655.1. NCBI lineage: Bacteria > Bacillati > Bacillota > Clostridia > Lachnospirales > Lachnospiraceae > Diplocloster > Diplocloster hominis. The sequence goes on from NZ_JAWDIY010000010.1 coordinate 159,996, forward strand.
TTCGAATTTTGTCCGTTAGGATCAGGATTCTGTCCGGAATCCGAATTGCCATAAGGACTCGGATTATAGTTTGAATTCGGATCGTTATTATATTCCATAAAGGTTTCCTCTCCTTTTATCATTGTTATGGATACTGCCCCTATTGTAACACCAAGACCACTGAAAAACAATTCTTTCTTGAATCACAGTTTTGGATGATTTATAATTAATCTTTAGATAACTGTTTACAAAGGAGCATTTTATGAATATTAATGAGGTATTGGCAAAAGAATTAGGGGTGCATATCGAGCAGGTAGACGCCGCTGTGAAACTGTTGGACGAGGGCAATACGATACCGTTTATTTCCCGTTATCGTAAGGAAGTGACCGGATCTTTAAATGACGAAGTGCTGCGTAACTTAGGGGAGCGGCTGACTTACCTTCGGAATCTGGAGGAGAAGAAGCAGCAGGTGCTGTCCAGCATTGAAGAGCAGGGGAAACTGACCGGGGAACTAAAGGCCCAGATCCTGGCTGCCCAGACGCTGGTCGTGGTCGATGACCTGTATCGCCCCTACCGGCCAAAACGCCGCACGCGCGCCACGATTGCAAGAGAAAAAGGATTAGAAGGTCTCGCTTCGGTAATCCAGCTGCAGCTGACGGACAAGCTTGTGGAAGAGGAGGCCAAAAACTACCTTTCCGCGGAGAAGGAAGTCAATACAGTGGAGGAGGCCATCGCCGGTGCAAAAGATATTCTGGCAGAGTTAATATCAGACGAAGCGGACTACCGCAGTTATATTCGAAAAGCTACGGTGCAGTCCGGCAAACTGATCTCCAAAGCCAAGGATGAGAAGGCTCAGTCTGTCTATGAGATGTACTATGACTTCGAAGAACCGATCGCCAAAGCCGTAGGCCACCGGATTCTGGCGCTGAACCGGGGGGAAAAGGAAAAATTCCTGACTGTTAAAATAGAGGCCCCCACAGAGCAGATCCTTCGATATCTGGAAAAACAGGTGATTACCCGGGACAACCCTTACACCACACCTGTCCTTAGAGAAGTGGCGGCAGACAGCTATGAACGTCTGATCGCCCCGGCTATCGAGCGGGAAATCCGCAGTGACCTGACTGAGAAAGCCGAGGACGGAGCCATCAAGGTATTCGGAAAAAATCTGGAGCAGCTGCTCATGCAGCCCCCTATCGTGAATCAGGTGGTGCTGGGCTGGGACCCCGCATTCCGGACCGGCTGTAAGCTGGCGGTGGTGGACGCCACCGGCAAGGTGCTGGACACCACTGTCATCTATCCCACAGCTCCTCAGAACAAAGTCGAAGAATCGAAGAAAATAGTAAAGAAACTGATTGAAAAATATAATATCACCCTGATTTCCGTTGGCAACGGAACGGCATCCCGGGAATCCGAGATGATCATCGTGGACCTCTTAAAAGAGATCCCCCATCGGGTACAGTACGTGATCGTCAACGAAGCCGGAGCCTCCGTCTACTCTGCCAGCAAGCTGGCCACGGAAGAGTTCCCCAACTTCGATGTAGGACAAAGAAGTGCCGCTTCCATTGCCAGAAGGCTGCAGGACCCCTTAGCCGAACTGGTCAAGATCGACCCCAAATCCATCGGCGTAGGCCAATACCAGCATGATATGAACCAGAAAAAGCTGGGTGAGCAGTTAAGCGGCGTAGTGGAGGACGTGGTAAATAAAGTGGGAGTGGATCTGAACACCGCCTCCGCCTCCCTTCTGGGCTATATCTCGGGTATCTCCAAAGTCATCGCCCAGAACATCGTCACTTACCGGGAGGAAAACGGCAGGTTCCGGGGACGAAAAGGCCTGCTGAAAGTGGCCAAGCTGGGGCCGAAGGCCTACGAGCAGTGTGCCGGTTTCTTAAGAATCCTGGACGGCGACAATCCCCTCGACGCCACCAGTGTACATCCCGAGAGTTACGCAGCTACGGAGAAGCTGCTGGAAAAGTTAGGCTATACCAAGGAAGATATCAAAGAACGCCGGCTAAACGGCATTACCAAACAAGTGCGGGATTATAAGAAATTGTCCCAGGAACTGGAGATCGGAGAAATCACCCTGCGGGATATCGTAAAGGAGCTGGAAAAGCCGGCCCGTGATCCCAGAGAGGAGATGCCCAAGCCGATCCTGCGCACCGACGTGCTGGAAATGAAAGATCTGACCCCCGGAATGGTGCTGAAAGGCACGGTCCGCAACGTCATTGACTTCGGGGTATTCGTGGATATCGGCGTCCATCAGGACGGTCTGGTTCATATATCCCAGCTGACCAACAAGAAGTTCGTGAAGCATCCGCTGGAAGTAGTCAGCGTCGGTGACATTGTAGAAGTAAAGGTCATGAGTGTGGATCTGGCGAAAAAGAGAATTCAGCTGACTATGATCCTGTAACTTCGCGCATAAGGGCTTACGGCCTGAGTGTGGTTGATCCGGTAGATAACTTTGGAGAAGGAAAATGTATCCTGCAATTATTTTACGCGGAGAAAATTGTGAGTCAAAGTAATATTAATGAAATTATTCGCAAGATAATAGAGGCATAAAGAGTTTTTGTTAACATAAATGGATTTTAAATTCTTGACAAGTGCTCCCAGCCGCAGTATGATAACAGAGAACTGCATAAGGAGATTCTTCGGGGCAGGGTGACTTCCGTTAATGGAAGAATTCCCGACCGGCGGTAAAGTCCGCGACCCGCTGCAAGGCGGCTGATCTGGTGAGTGTCATTTCTAATAGAAATGCATCAATTCCAGGACCGACAGTAAAGTCTGGATGAAAGAAGAGAGATATGGACACCGTTGCTGATCTGTGATAGAATCAGCACAGATCCGTATATAAGTCTAATTACAATGCCCTGAATATTACATTCAGGGCTATTTTTTATGGCTATGAGCACTTAGTGCCTGTATTTAAGGCACTTACGTGTGATGTATGAAAATAGTCAGCGAGGCTATTTCGAGCGTTACTATTTTTTATTCCATAGAAAAGAGTTCCTATGAAATAAAAGGTTCCGCAGGATTGCACTGCGGCGGAAAGGAAGATGCCGCTTACGCGGTCCGCCGCAAAATAATGAAACCGCCAGGAAAATCCTTATACACACAAACCACCATCATAACAGAATAAGGAGAGTGCAAACATGAGCACAAACGTAGGAGTCATCAAAAAAAGCAGAGTAAACATCCGCACCATCGTTCAGATCGGCATGCTGTCCGCCATCGCCACCATACTAATGCTGTTTGAAATTCCATTGCCCTTTATGGCCCCCAGTTTCTATGAACTGGACTTCAGCGAGGTTCCGGTCCTCATCGGCTGTTTCGCTATGGGCCCTGTAGCGGGGATACTCATCGAACTGGTCAAGATCCTCTTGAATCTGGTCATCAACGGTACCATAACAGCCGGAGTCGGTGAAGCCGCCAACTTTCTGATCGGCTGTGCCTTCATCCTGCCTGCAGGTATGATCTATAAGCACCGCAAATCCAGAAAGACCGCTATCATCGGAATGGCAGCAGGCACCGTGACCATGACGATCCTGGGCTGTTTTCTCAACGCCTACGTGCTGCTCCCTGCTTATGCTTCCGCATTTGGCTGGCCGCTAACGTCCATCATAGAGATGGGTTCTGCGATCAACCCGGTCGTGAAAAGCCTGCCCACCTTCGTCATCCTGATGGTAGCCCCCTTTAACATCCTGAAAGGAGTGGTGGTCTCCCTGATTACCTTCCTTCTCTACAAATACATCAGCCCGATCCTTCATAGAGGAAGCCGCTGAGCCGGGAAGGCTCCTGGCATTCCCACTTAATTACATATTTACAACCCTGCCCGGCAAGTCTATAATCAGAAGATAGAAAGCGAGGGCAAACACCATGATTACGAAGAGAGTGGAGGATTCCAAGACAGAACAGGCATATGTATTATTGCCGAAACATATCAATGGTTATGGAAGGCTGTTCGGTGGAATGCTCATGCAGTGGATTGATGAGATGGCGGGAATCGTGTCCAGGAGACACTGCGGAATGGAGATCACCACGGCGGCTATTGACCATTTGACCTTCAAACACGCTGCTTATAAAAACCAGACGATCGTACTAATAGGGAAAGTAACCTATGTAGGACGGACCTCCATGGAGATCCGTGTAGATACTTATGTGGAAGCGCTGGATGGCACCAGGCGTCTGATCAATACCGCATATGTGGTGATGGTAGCCATCGACGAGCAGGGAAAAGCGCAGGAAGTACCCGGCCTCAGACTGGAAACAGAGATGGACAGAATTGAGTGGGAAAGTGGTAAACGCAGATATGAGCTGCGCAGATTACGCCATCAGGAAGGATTCTGATGGCGTTTCTTATTTCATAGGGGAAAGTGCTCCTATGAAATAAAACGCTCCGCGGGGATCGCATTGCGGCGGAAAGGAAGATACCGCTTATTCTTCTTAAGAAAAACTTTTGAATTTCCACCACAAAAAATGAAGAAACCCCTGATATACTCACAGATGGAAAAAATATGTTGACAAAATAAGCGGTTCGTATTATTGTATTAATCAAGTAATACAAAAACTAGAAAGAAGTGAAGGGAACATGGATATGCTCATTCAAGTGCAGGATCTTAGCAAGATTTATAATCCGGGCGAAAATGAAGTGCGAGCTCTGGACCATGTCAGCCTGGAGATTGATCGGGGAGAATTCGTGGCGATTATCGGACACTCCGGTTCCGGTAAATCAACCTTGATGAATATGCTGGGATGTCTGGATGTACCGTCATCCGGCCTATATTATCTGAATGGCCAGGATGTCTCGGGACTGACGGATAATGAATTGTCGGATATCCGAAACCGTGAGATCGGTTTCATTTTCCAGGGATTCAATTTGATTGCTAATCTGACTGCCATTGAAAATGTGGAGCTGCCTTTAATATACCGGGGAATTGGAAAAAGACAGCGGCATGAACTGGCGGTGGAAGCACTGAACCTGGTGGGGCTGTCCCATCGTATGGATCACAAGCCATCCCAGATGTCCGGCGGGCAGCAGCAGAGAGTGGCTATCGCCCGGGCAGTGGCGGCGAAACCCCCGGTGATACTGGCCGATGAACCGACTGGTAATCTGGATTCCAAGTCCAGCGCCGACATTTTGAAAATGTTAAAGGAGCTGCACCGGACGGGCAGAACGGTTATATTGATTACACATGATAACGACATTGCCGCGCAGGTAAAGCGGGTAATCCGGATCAAAGACGGTTATGTCGAAGCTGATTATTACAACAAGAGTGAGGAGTGTGTGGAAAATGAAAAAGCAGAATAAAGCAGAAGGTGCACCTGCCCAGAGCGCGGCGCCGATGGCGCCTAAGCCCCGTAAAAAACATAAACATCTGGTACGGATACTCATCGCACTGGGGGTAGTTCTCGCGTTATTGGTACTGTTTGTAGTGCCGAAGTTATTTCAGAAACCTGTTTACCCTTCGGTAAATGTAGCGGCCGCGGCAAAGGGAGATGTTCAGACATCACTGGATACCAGCGGCATCGTTAAAAGCGAGGAGGTCAAGACCTATTTCTCGCCCGTAAATGCCACGATCCAGGAGTTAAATGTAAGAGAAGGGGATCCCGTATCAGAAGGCGATAAGCTGGTCGTATTCGATCTGACGGATCTGGAAGACAAAAATAAAGAAGCGGAACTGCAGCAGGCCGCAAGCCAGTACGGTTATCAGGATTCCGTGCAGAAGAGCCGGGAAGGCAGTGCTGACTTAAACGATGCGAAATCAAATCTGGATACTCTGGATCAGCAGATCCGGGAAAAGAAAGATGAGATCACCCGTATTCAGGATGCGATGAATGCGGATGCGATAGAATTCCAGCAGGAGCTGGAGGATTGGAAAAAGGAACAGCAGCAGGCGCCTCAGAGCACACCGGTTCCGACAGCCACCCCGGATCCGGCAGATCCGAATGCGACACCGGTACCGTCTACCCCGGTCCCTACGCAGACTCCGGCCAGTGATATGCCTACATACACTGCTGATGCAAAACTGCAGGCACGTCTGGAGAGCGCTAATTCCGAACTGGCTGAATTACAGGCAAAAAAATCCGAGTACGAGGCTCAGAAATCTTCAGCAGAGGCTTCCATCCTGACCGGAAACGCTTCGGCTCAGTTGAAAGCGAATAACGAATTAACCAAGTTAAGCGGACTGAGTGTGGAAGAATTACTGGAAAAAGGGCGCGAGGGAATCTCCGCGGATTTCTCCGGCGTGGTGACCAAGGTCAGCGCACAGCAGGGCGGCCCTGCAACACAGGGCGGTGAACTGTTCACGGTATCCAGTAACAAGGATGTGGTTCTGGAAATCAAAGTATCCAAATACGATCTGGAAAAGATAGCGGTAGGCCAGAAAGCGGTCATTACCATGGTGGGAAAAGAATATACGGGTGAAGTGACCAGAATCAACCGCATGGCTTCCGTCAATGAGAAGGGAACCCCGGTAGTGGCAGCGGAAGTAAAATTTGACAATCCCGATGAAGATATCTATTTGGGTGTAGAGGCTAAGGTGTCCATTCAGGGCGATCATGCGGAAAATGTTGTGCTGGTTCCCTCTGAAGCGATCAACACCGGAACGGACGGAACCTTCTGCTACGTGGTAGTGGACGGGAAAATAGCCAAGAGAATGGTGACCACCGGCATTTCTTCCGATGAATATATCGAGGTAAAAGAAGGAATCAACGAGGGAGATCAGGTAATCACCAGCGTGACTGTCAATATGCAGGAAGGCATGCAGGTAAATCCGGTGGATGTGAACGCAGCCGCAGCCGGAACTGCCGGAGCAGCTCAGGCTGATGAAGCAGGAGCTGTACAGGAGTAACAGGAAGGAGCAGTAACATATGGCACAACTATTAGAATATCTCAAGATGGCCATAGATAATATCCGATCCAATAAGGGACGTTCCTTTCTGACCATGCTGGGAATCATTATCGGTATCGCCTCGGTTATCGCGATCATGTCGATCGGTACCGGTGTAAAGAGCCAGTTCAGCGATGAACTGAACGCCATCGCCGGAGGCCAGGTATATATCTATGTAAATGAAAACGCGGAAGGCGGAAGCAGTTATATTACGCAGGAGGATATCGACTCCATCAAAAGCAAGATTGCCCATGTAAAAGGGGTGTCTCCTACGGAAGGATTCTACGGAAGCGTTCTGACTGGAAAAGGAAATTTTGACTTGCAGATTACGGCAGGGACCTCTGATTATCAATATGTTATGAATCAGGAACTTGCCCGGGGACATTATTTTACCGAGGAAGACTTTGAAGACGGCAGGCTGGTGGGCGTCATCAGCCAGACAGATGCCATCGCCATGTTCGGTACCGATGATGTAATCGGCATGACTATGGAAGTTACTCTTTGGAATATTACCAAGGAAGTGACTATCGTAGGTGTAAAAAAAGTGGAAAACGGAACATTCGTCACCTATACCTATGATGGAATGCCCATGAGTATCGAGATGCCGTACACGGCCATGTCGGCATTTGATTACTATCCGGAGGATACCGGATTCTACAGCATCTACATTGTAACAGAGGGGAATAAGTACTCAGCCGCTGTTGCCGATGAAGCCATACGGATGCTGGAGGCCAGACATCAGAACGCGGGAAAAGGCGCGTACATGATGCAGGATTTCAACGACCAGATGGCCCAGATCAACAGTATGCTGGATATGATCACTACATTTATCGCTCTGGTCGCCGCCATATCCCTGCTGGTGGGTGGTATCGGAGTAATGAATATCATGCTGGTATCCGTAACCGAGCGTACCAGGGAGATTGGTATCCGTAAGGCGCTGGGCGCCAGAACGGGATCGATCATGCTTCAGTTCCTGGCCGAATCCTCGATTATCACCGTGATCGGCGGTATTATCGGAATCCTGGTCGGAGTAGGCGGGGCGGCGCTGATCGGAATGCTTTCCGGCGGGACGATTGCTCCGAAGACCAGCTTTGGAACGGTTATTGTGGCGACATTGTTCTCTACTGCAGTGGGATTGTTCTTTGGGATTTATCCGGCTAAGAAGGCGGCGAAGTTAAGCCCGATTGAGGCGCTGCGCAGGGAATAAGGGGATGTTTTCCCAAAAGTATGGAGGGAGCCGGCTGTTATGGGGCTGGGGCGCAAGCGGCGCCCGGCTCTGGCAGAGATCCCGGCCTTGCGGGCGGAGCGCATCCGTCTGTTCCGGCACTTAGGGCTTGATCCCGAGTGAAATCTTAATGAAATCTGCCCCGGCTGTTATGGGTGCGTGGCTTATTCGCTCCGATTGCTTGATGCAATCGCAGCTCAGAAGCCACCGGAATTCTGTTTGGAAAACAGAATTTTGCCCATAACAGCCGGGGCAGATTTCATTAAGATTTCTCTCGGGCGCCCTAAGTGCCGGAACAGACGGATGCGCTCCGCCCGCAAGGCCGGGATCTCTGTCAGAGCCGGGCGCCGCTTGCGCCCCAGCCCCATAACAGCCGGCTCCCTCCATACTTTTGGGAAAACATTTTTATGGCTGGGCGTATCTGCATAGACATAGATTGATGATGGGGGAGGGGCGGTTGGATTGCGGTTGGATGCGATTGGATATGGAGATGGTATGAGTATTGTTGTAGAGGGATGATTCGGTTATAATAGAAATAATAGCGTTCGAATAGAAATAATAGCGTTTCGAATGGTGCCCTGATGGAATGTTTGAAGGAAAAAGGGCTTTCGCTGCCCGAAGCTGTGAAATACGATTGGGGGGCCTGCGAAGTGTTTAGGTGATATGGACGGAAACGAGATCGTGATCGTTGCGTTTATGTGACAGAGTTTTAGAGTGGGACATGGAGGTGATAGCATGCTGGATAAGGTTCTGGCCGGGAAGTTTATGGAGCGGGTGCGCAGTTATACGGATTATAATGTGAATATTATGGATGAAAAGGGGATTATTATCGCCAGCAAGGATGAGAAGAGAGTGGGGAGCTTTCATGAGGTCGCTTATCGGATTCTTCAGGGGGAGGGGGATGAGATCAGTGTCAGTGAAAAGGACGAGTTCCTGGGGGTGAAGGAAGGGGTAAATATTGCTATCGTTGAGAACCGGAAGCGGATCGGGGTGATCGGGATTACGGGGAAGGCCCGGGAGATTAAGCAGATCGCGCTGGTGATGAAGATGGCGGTGGAGACGATGTTGGAATACGAGCATTACAAGGATGATATGGCCAGGCGCAGGAATGAGAAAGAAAAGTTTATGGGATTCCTGCTGTACGGCGGATACCGGGATCGGGATGAGCTGTATCAGCTGGCTAAGAGATTGAACTATGAGAGGCATGTTGTGAGGATACCCATTCTGGCAGGCGTGCAGAGCGGCGATGGGACCAAGCGGTACAGCGCAGAGGAACAGCTGCTGGCGGGAATCAAGCAAAGTCCGCTTCATGGAAAACAGGATATATCTTTTATTCCGGGGGAAGGGATGGTCTTGATTTTTAAGACTGTGGGTTGCAGCGCGAAGGATGTGCCGGGCAGATATAGGGATGAGATCCGGACATATGTGGAGTCTTTTGCGGATGATGCGAAAAAAAAGGGAATTTGCTGCCGGTATTTTGTGGGGTCGATTCAAAATTCTCTGGATCAATATCAGGTGGGATTCCGTCATTGCCAGTGGCTGAAGGACCGGACGGCAGATAACAGGGAACTTTTATTTTTTTATGATTTTGTGGATGAGTATTTTAGCAGCCTGGTGCCGGTGACGGAATTATATGGGATGTTTCATGCCTTTTGTTCGGAGCTGGACGGGGAGACGAAGGAGACGCTGGTAGAGCTTATCCGGGCGCTGGACCGGAATGACTATAATCTGGTAAAGAGCAGCCAGGATTTGTTTATACATAAAAACACACTGGTATTCCGGCTGAATAAGATCAGGGAGCTGCTGAATGTGAATCCGGTGCAGAAGACCAGGGAGAGAGAATTCCTGAAGTATCTGTGCCGTTATCTGGAGAGCGGCAGGTGAGGCAGCGGATGTCGTAAATGAGCAGTTCAGGAATGGGATCGGATAAAGATGCCGTAATTTGTGCCCACGGCACAAAATTATGGCATTTTTTTGTGCTAAAGCCGGTTGGAATATTGCGGCAGATCTTTTACAATAGTTTTAAAAGAATGGCGTGCAGGAAAAAGGGCGCCTTTGGAGGAAAATGTATGAAATTTGTTTTTGCACCGGATTCTTTTAAAGGGACTCTGACTTCTCTGCAGGTTACTAAGATATTGACCCGGGAGGCCCGGAAGGTTTTTGGTGATGTGACGACGGTCTCTGTGCAGATCGCGGATGGCGGAGAAGGAACGCTGGAAACCCTGGTCGATCAGACCAAGGGGGAATATATCCGGCAGCTCGTGTTAGATCCGTTAGGGCGGGAGATCGAGAGCGGATTTGGAAAGCTGTATGAGAGCACTGCGATTATCGAGATGGCGAAAGCTTCGGGCCTGCCTTTGTTAAAAAAGGAGGAACGCAATCCGCTTCGGGCGTCTACGTATGGAACCGGGCAGCTGATCCGCGCGGCGCTTGATCAGAATTTTAAGCATATCTACATCGCACTGGGCGGAAGTGCCACCAATGATGGCGGGATGGGTGCTTTGGCCGCGCTGGGGGTACGCTTCCTGGATGACGATGGAGCAGAACTGAAACCGGCGGGTGAAAATCTGATCCATATCCGGGACCTGGACACTACGGGACTGCATCCAGGGGTTGCCGGCTGTGAGTTTACCCTGATCTGTGATGTTAAAAATCCTTTGGTTGGAGCCGATGGGGCAACCCATGTATTCGGCAGGCAGAAAGGCGCTACCGATGGTATGCTGGAAGAGCTGGAGAGAGGTATGCTGCAGTACGCTTCTGTTGTGGAGTCCAAATATAATGTTGAGATCCGCAATATACCGGGCGGCGGGGCGGCCGGAGGAATAGGTGCGGCTTTGCATTTTTTCCTGCATGCGCAGATAAAACCCGGCATCGAGACTGTCCTGGATATGCTGCATTTTGATGAACTTCTGGAAGGAGCGGATCTGGTAGTTACCGGGGAAGGGAAGCTGGACTGGCAGTCTGCGTTTGGCAAGGTGCCAAGCGGTGTGGGATTGCGGTGTAAACAAAAGAACATACCGGTTGTGGCCCTGGTGGGGGCTATTGGCAGGAATGCTTCGGACATTTATGACTATGGCATAGACACTGTATTTACATCCGTATCTTCTGTCACCAGTGAAGAAGAGGTGATGGCCCATGCACAGGAAATGCTGGATGATGCCGCGAACAGGATGTTCCGATGCATTCAGGTGGGAATGAAGATTCGCTGAGGCAGGACGATATTCGGCACATTTTGCCGAATATCGTTTAGAAAGCCATACTTTATAAATAAATAGATTGACATTCTACAATCTATGTGGTATTTTAACGGTGAAAAAACAATGCATGATGCATTATATGGCAATTTACACAAAATAGTATAAAAAGAATGTTAAAAATATAGCAATTAAACAAGAGGAGGAGTATATGGTGTTGAAAATTGGATTTATCGGACTGGGTCAAATGGGGCTGCCGATGGCATTGAATCTATGCAAAGCCGGTTATCCGGTATATGTGCATTCCTCGAACAGGCAAAGCAGCAGCCGTATCCAGGAAGCCGGAGGACATGAGATTGCCTCTTTTGCAAAGATGGCCCGTACCCTGGATATGATCATCACTATCGTACCCGCTGACCAGGAAATTATGGACATTTATCTGGGAGAAGACGGAATTCTGGAGCATGCCCGGGAAGGATTGGTCTGCATCGATATGACATCGGCTCTGGGAGATACCAAACGGCAGGTGTTACAGCACATCAGCCAGCGCGGCAGGCAGATCGGGTTCGCGGATGCACCGGTGAGCGGGGGAGTAACGGGAGCTGAGAACGGGACCCTGACCATTATGGCTGGCTGCCGCAGAGAACTGCTGGAGATCATAAGGCCGGTACTTTCGGCAATGGGAAAGAAGATCGTCTACTGCGGGGACACCGGCAGCGGATCTGATATCAAGATGATCAATCAGATGCTGAATGCCGCCAACACCGCGATCGCCGCTGAGACTGTCTGCCTGGCGAAAAAGTTGGATTTGGATCTTCAGACACTCTGCGACGTGGTCAACGACAGCAGCGGCGGAAGCTATATTTTCAAAAATAATGTACCAAAGTTTTTCCTGACCGGAGACCATACTCCGGGATTCCGGCTGGATCTTATGAAGAAGGATATCGGCCTGTACAGGGAGACGGCCGAGCGGGAGAAGGCGTTTTCTCCTCTGTCCGCCATGATATATGAGCTGTACAAAGCGGTTTCGAATCAGGGGGGAGGAGATAAAAACTATACGTATATTATGAAATGGATGGAAGAGAACCAGAGAAGAGATATCTAAAGCAGAAAAAGGAGGCTATATCAATATGAAAATCGTAGTGTTGGACGGATATACCGAAAATCCCGGGGATCTGTCCTGGGAAGGACTGGAAAGGCTGGGAGAGCTGACCGTTTATGAGCGTACACCTCATGACGACTCGATGATTCAAAGCAGGATTGGGGATGCCGCGCTTATATTTACCAACAAGACTCCTCTGAGTGCAGCGGTCATACAGGCATCGCAAAACCTGCGCTACATAGGGGTATTGGCCACTGGGTATAATGTGGTGGATATCCGGGCGGCAAAAAAACAAAAGATCGTGGTCAGCAACATACCCAGCTATGGCACAGCTGCCGTTGCCCAGTTCGCTATAGGGCTGCTTCTGGAGATCTGCCATCATATCGGCTATCACAGCGATGTGGTCCATCAGGGGAAATGGGAGGCCTGCCCGGACTGGTGCTTCTGGGATTATCCGCTGATCGAACTGGACGGGAAAACCATGGGGATCATCGGTTTCGGACGGATCGGACAGCAGACAGCCAGGCTGGCCGCAGCTCTCGGCATGAAGATTCTGGCATATGATTCTTATCAGGATCCCGGTCTTGCCGGGCAAGAGGTACGATATGTGACGCTGGAAGAATTGCTGGGAGAGTCGGATGTCATATCCCTGCACTGTCCGTTGTTCCCGGATACCGAGGGGATCATCAATCGGGACACGATTGCGAAGATGAAGGATGGAGTGATCATCCTGAATAATTCCCGGGGCCAGCTGGTAGTGGAGGAGGATCTGGCAGCGGCACTGATCAGCGGGAAAGTCGGGGCGGCCGGCCTGGATGTGGTTTCCGCAGAACCGATTCGTGGTGGGAATCCGCTGCTGAAAGCGCCGAACTGCATTATTACACCGCACATTTCCTGGGCTTCCAGGGAGTCCAGACAGCGCCTGATGGATCTGGCTGTGGAAAATGCGGCGGCATTTTTAGACGGGCATCCGCAGAATGTGGTGAATGCATAAATGGACGGAACAGAAAGGGAAAGAGGGAGAAGGAAAAATGGATGTACAAATGGTAGCATGGCAGGATCTGAGAGAATACTGTAAAAATCTGCTGATGTCCCAGGGACTTTTGGAAGAGCAGGCCTTCGTGGCGGCGGACAATCTGGTAGACGCGGACCTGTGCGGAGTGGAATCCCATGGAGTAAGCAGGATGACGATCTATATGAAACGGCTGGAAACCAAAGTGGTCTCCAGAGTGTTCGAGGTAAAGACGGAACAAGAATACGCGGGCAGCATAGAGATCGATGCCTGTAATTCTATGGGGATCTGTGTGGGGGCATATGCGATGAACCGCTGCATAGAAAAGGCGAAGGCAGCAGGGTCCTGTTTTGCGGCGGTAAAGCATTCGAATCATTACGGAATGGCATCCTATTATGTCAGAATGGCGGCGGAACAGGGGATGATCGGAATCACCGGAACCAACGCTCCGCCCAACATTGCACCATGGGGCAGCAGGCAGTCTTATGTCGGAACGAATCCTATCGCGTTGTCCGCGCCTACCAATGGGATGCCCATGATCCTGGATATGGCGCCCAGCACCGTAGCTATGGGGAAAGTTATCCTGGCCGCTAAACTGGGGAACAGCATTCCGGAAGGCTGGGCACTCACGAAGGAAGGCGAGCCGACCACGGATCCGAATCTGGGGATGAAAGGGACGGTAGTGCCGATCGGCGGGCCGAAAGGTTACGGTTTGTCCCTGTTTATGGATGTGTTCAGCGGTATCTTGAGCGGCGCCCAGTTTGGACCACATTTGAATAATATGTGGAATGATTTTGAACATCCGCAGGATGTGGGCCATTTTTTCATTGCGGTTGACATCTCCAAGTTCACGGACCCGGACTTGTTCCGGGATAGGATGGACTCGATGATCGCGGAGATTAAGAGCCTTCCGAAGAAAGACGGAGTCAGTGAAATTATGGTGCCGGGTGAGCTTGAGTATCGCAGAAAAGAAGAGCGGAAGAAAAAAGGAATTCCTTTATCTACAGTAGTTTATGAAGAATTGCGGGCTTTGTCAGAGAGATATCAGGTCCCATTTACTATATAGCATAGCCGCAGCAAGTGCGGCACCGGAGGAACGGAGGAAATTATGAAAGTATTAAAAATTATGGATTGTACCCTGCGGGACGGGGCAAATGTAGTGGGAAAAGGCTTTGACGCAGATCTGACCAGGATGATGCTGAAAGGTCTGATTGAAAGTAATATTAAAACAATTGAATTTGGAAACTGCCTGGGACTGGGCGCCTACGAGGCGGACCACTCCATCGCGCCGCTGACCGATATAGAGTATCTGGAGCTGGCGCAGCCCTATTTGAACCAGGCGGAAATCGGTATGTTCATGGGAGCGAAAAACGCCTCAGCCGGGAATATCGAGCTGGCTGCCCGCTACGGACTGAATTTTCTCAGAATCGGAGCAAACGCGGGAGATGGGGAGTGTGCCAGAGAGGGAATCCGGCTGGTGAAGAAAAATGGTATGGTCTGCCGCTATTCCCTGATGAAAGCATACATTCTGCCGCCGGATGAACTGGCGCAGGAAGCGAAGATGCTAGAAGCATGCGGACTGGACGAGATCACGATCATGGATTCCGCGGGTACGATGGTGCCCGATGAGGTCAGCGAATATGTGGAAAAGATGTCGGAAGCCGTACAGATCCCCATTGCCTTTCACGGGCATAATAACCTGGGCTTGTCTGTAGCCAATGCTCTGGCGGCACAAAAGGCAGGGGCTGCAGTCTTTGATACCGGTTTGATGGGAATGGCACGCAGCGCAGGGAATTGCGCCACCGAATTGGCGGTAGCCGCTTTTCAAAGGAAAAATATGATGCAGGATGTAAGATTATACCAATTGCTGGAGTTTATTGAAAAGGAACTGGCCCCGGCCATGGATAAATATCACTATCGCGCTTCCGTCCCGCCGTTGGATTTGATCTATGGCATGGCGGGATGCCATTCCAGCTTTGCAGCCAGATTTGAGCAGATAGCAAAAGAAAAGGGAGTGCCCCTTTATCCTTTGATTGTCAAGGTGTCCGCAATAGACCGGAAAAATCCATCACAAGAATTAATAAGGAAAGTCGCTGATGAATTAAAATAGCTCACGCAAATTCGCAGAAAGACGGATTATAAAAAGGAGGATTCATATGATGAAAAAAATGAGCAGAAAAATGGCGGCAGCCATTTTAACGGGAACGATGATTTTATCACTTATGGGATGCCAAAATGCGAAAGAAGACAATCAGGCGTCGTCGACAGCGGCGGAAACCCCGAAGGCGGCGGGAGAAGAACAGCCGGGGACGACAGAACTGTCCATGTTTGTGCAGCTGGACCCTAAGACAGCCGCGTCCAGAAAATCACTGTCAGAAGTACCGGCAGTGCAGGAGATCGAGAAACGCACCGGGATTACGATCGAGTTTCTGCATCCGGCCGGAAATGATCTGGCGGAACAGTTAAGCCTGATACTGGCGGCCAATGATCTGCCGGATCTGTTCTCCGTAATATGGAACACGATTCCCGGCGGCGTGGATAAATTGTATAACAGCGGACAGATCATAGATTTGAGCGGATATATCGACACAGACATGCCGAACTTCAAGAAACTGATGGACGCTCATCCGGAAATCAAGACGCAGATGGTGACCGATGACGGGAAGGTACTGATGCTTCCTGAACTGCGGCTGGAAGAATCGACGCAGTACTTCGAATGCTTCTTTATCCGCAATGACTGGCTGGAAGCGGTAGGGAAAGAGACTCCGACCACCATAGACGAACTTCACGACGTATTACTGGCCTTCAAAACCCAGGACCCTAATGGAAACGGGAAACAGGATGAGATACCGTTCGTCTCCGGTTCCGATCAGCCGGGCGTGGAGCGTTTGGGATATCTGTATGGAATCAACACCGCATGGGCAGCCAGTAATTGTATGTATGTGGAGGAAGGCAAAGTGAAGTTCGGACCGGCAGAGGAGACCTACCGGGATTATCTGACGACTATGAATCAGTGGTATAAAGAAGGGCTGATCGATCCGGATTATCTGAGCAGTGATGCATCCGGAAGGGATGCTAAGATCACAAGTGAGGTCGGAGGAATGTTCTATGGAAAGATGAACGGGCAGCAGGCGGTATACTTAGGCGCTATGGCGGACCAGAATCCGGACTTCGATCTGGTCGCTCTGCCCTATGTAAACGCGCCGGACGCAAAGGCCTATGACTTTAATTCCACCTACTGCGTCGGAGTATCTGGAATCGCCATTTCCGCACAGTGCGAAGACGTAAAAACAGCGTTGAAATTTGTGGACTATCTGTATTCGGACGAAGGAAATATGATCTCCAATTTTGGTATCGAGGGGGATACTTATGAGATAGTGGATGGGATTCCGAAATACACCGAAAAAGTGACTAAGAATGAGGAAGGGCTGTCTCTGGTACAGTCTATCGCCAAATATACCATCGGCGGCATTCAGCCCAGAATGATCAACGATATCAACTATTGGGACGCGGTCATGACCTATCCGCAGCAGAAAACCGTATATGAGTCCTGCTCCAAAGCAACCAGAGACCGGATGCTTCCGCTGGTCAGCCTGACAACAGATGAATCTACGGAGGTAAATGGAATCTTTGCGGACTTGAAGCCCTACATACAGGAAATGACGAATAAATTTATCATGGGAGATATCGACCTGTCGGAATTCGATTCCTATATCGATAATGTAAAATCCATGAATATAGACACGGCGGTCGCGGACTATCAGGCGGCATATGACCGGTTTGTCAAAAGATAAGAACATTAGATGAGAACGGTCTGTTCGAAGAATGAGGAAGGAGAGCAGCATATGATCAGTTTGTTTGACAAAATATACGGCTGTGAAGCAGCAGGCTCCATCGGAAACTCCATGGGAGAGATCATGGAGGGATGGACCATAGCGCTAAGAAAGGAACGGCTGGGTTATGTGACGGAGCTTCTGCCGGTGGAAAAGCCGGAGATGGACGGGCGGCTCAACCGGACGAATCCGGCTGATGTGAACCTTGGGAAGCCGCTGATTTACCACGGACACAGGAGAGTCGCCGGGACTACGGAGGATGGGGAGGAACGGCACCGGCTGTGTGCCACCGCCATTATCGAGAAGCAGGGCAGAATCGATGTGATGGATCTGGCCAGGATCTGGGTCCGGGACTTAAAACCAGAGAATTTCGGCTATCTGCTGGGCCCGCAGGATCAGATTATCTTCTACGCGCTTCAGGCCGGAATACCGCCCCAGGAAGTGGGCCGCTACGCTTCGTGGCCGGGATTCTACGGAACCAGCAAGATGATTTCCCCCATCGGGGAAGTCAACGCCTGCTTCCCGAAGATGGCTGCCCAGGATGCTGCCAACGTGGGACGGATCAAGGATGTGCAGGGAATGTCCGGAAATTACGCCATCGAAGTGTGCAGCGCCTACGCGGCCGCGGTGGCGGAAGCGCTCAAACCGGACGCCACTGTTTCCAGCGTGATCGATACGGCCCTTGGCTGTCTGAGCTGGTCTGCGCGCTCGGACTGTATGGAGGCACTGAAATGGGCGGACGGGTGCGATGACATAGAAGAATACGGCCTCCAGTTTGAGAAAAAGTACGAGGGGCGCCCGGTATCCAATGCGGTGGAGATTTTCTCCGCAGCTCTTGGGATCTTTCAGATGGCGGACGGGCATCCGAAGGACGCGATTATCTATGGGGTCAATTCCGGCAGGGATACGGACTGCCGTGCCCATACGGCCGGCTCCCTGTCCGGCGCATTGAGGGGAGTCGGGGAAGTCCCGGAAAACTGGATTCGTCAGGTGGATGAGGCCATGAAGATCAACGAATACACGGTATCCAGAAGGACGATCCGGGAATCGGCGGAAGGGCTCTATCAGGCGGCTCTGTGTAATATGGAGGAAATGAAGCAGACGGTGGCGTGGATGGAAGAACAGATCCATTAAAGGAATCGTGTCTCCCTCAGTGAAGGGGACAGATCAGAGATAAGAATAGGACATGGAGAATGCTTATGGTAAATAAAAAGACGATCAAGCCCCGTAAAAGCTTTGGACAACGGGTCAAAATAGAATTGTCCAGACACAAATATTTGTATCTGATGCTGATTCCGGTGGCACTTTATTACATTATCTTTATGTACGTACCGATGTACGGATCAATCATTGCCTTCAAAGACTACCGGCCGGATCTCGGAATCCTGGGAAGCCCCTGGGCGGGACTCAAGCATTTTAAAGATTTCTTTACTTCCATATACGCGTGGAGAGTTATCCGCAATACGCTGCAGATCAGTCTGGGAACCCTGTTATTTGGGTTCCCGGCACCGATCATACTGGCACTTCTGCTCAATGAGATACGCTCGAAGATCTTTAAAAAGTCAGTTCAGACGCTGACCTACCTGCCGCATTTCATTTCCACCGTCGTTATTTGTTCGATTATTCTGAACTTTACCGCTACGGATGGAGTGGTAAACAGCATTATTACGGCACTTGGCTTTGAACCGATCCAATTTATGATCCGGGAGGAGTGGTTTCAGCCGATCTATATCGGTACGACGATCTGGCAGCAGGTGGGCTGGGACTCCATCATCTATATCGCGGCTCTGGCCGGTATCGACCAGCAGCTGTATGAGGCGTGCAGAATCGATGGCGGGGGGCGGCTGCGGCAGCTGATTACAGTAACGCTGCCGGGTATCCTGCCGACGATCGTGGTCATGCTGATCATGAACGCGGGGAAAATCATGAGCATTGGTTATGAAAAAATATTACTTTTGTATAATTCCAATACCTATGAGACCGCGGACATTATATCAAGTTTCGTATACCGCAGGGGAATCGTGGATATGAATTACAGTTTTGCTTCCGCGGTAGGGCTGTTCAATTCCGTGATCAATCTGATCCTGCTGGTATCCGTGAACCGTATTTGCCGTAAATTGACGGATAACAGCCTGTGGTAAGGCAGAACCAGTGGAGGAAAAGGTATGTTCAGAAATTTTGCAAAAAAATCCAGAGGTGAAAAGATATTTACCGTCTTGAATTATCTGTTTTTAGCTCTGCTGACGGTTATCATTATATATCCGTTTGTGTATGTGGTGTTTGCCTCTTTCAGCGACCCGTTTGAAATCATGAGTTCCAGGGGACTGCTGTTTAAACCAAAGGGATTTTCCCTGGAATCCTATAAGGTCGTGTTCCACAACCCGAATATCTGGCGTGGATATCTGAATACCCTGTTTATCCTGGTGTTTGGAACCGGCATAAACATCCTGCTTACGTCCTTCGCGGCCTATGCGCTTTCCAGGCCCGATTTCAGGGCGGGCAGTAAGATTATGGTGCTGATTGTATTTACCATGATGTTCAACGGCGGAATTATCCCGACTTATATCCTGGTGAGAAACATAGGGCTATTTAACAATCTGTTTGCGCTGATACTGCCTACGGCAATTAATACCACAAACCTGATCATTATGCGGACGGCCTTCCGCGAAATACCGGACTCCCTGCTGGAAGCGGCAAAAATGGATGGGGCCAACGATTTCCAGCTGTTATTTAAGATCGTCATGCCGCTGTCAAAGGCGACGGTAGCGGTTATGGTTTTATTTTACGCAGTTTACCACTGGAATGCATGGTTTAACGCTTCCCTGTACTTGATGAAACGGGAGCTGTATCCATTGCAGCTGATTCTCCGGGATATTCTGATCCAGAACGATACGGCCAGCATGACTGTGGGGACTTCCACTACCGATACGGCGGCGGTAGGACAGACGATCAAATATGCCACCATTATGGTATCCACGCTGCCGATTCTGTGTGCGTATCCGTTTTTGCAGAGATTTTTCGTAAAAGGAGTTATGATCGGGGCGGTGAAAGAATGATGAGAGAATCCCTTCATGAATACTTTCAGATCGGGACCTTACAGTGGATGTCCTATCCTGATCTGGAGGCTGCGGATGCTGTCAGAAAAATAGCTTCAGACGACTATTTTGACGCAGTGGAAATCAGTCCCATACCAAAGGCCCGGCGGTCGGAAGTGAAAAAACTGCTGGAACAGTCTCATCTGAGAGTCTCCTACGGCGCGCATTGTGCCCAGCTGCAGGCAGGATGGAACCCGAATTCCCTGGCAGAAGAGGAACGGCAGTATGCCCGGGATCAGCTGCTTTTGTGTATTGACGAAGCCGCATGGCTGGGAGCGGGGACCCTGTCATTCCTGGCCGGAAAATGGGATACGGGAAAGCAGGAGGAACACCTGCAGCAGCTGGTGAAAACGACGGAAGAGCTGTGCAGGTATGCGGAGCAAAAAGGGATGTACATAGAACTGGAAGTGTTTGACTACGATGTGGATAAATGTGCATTGATCGGACCGGCTGCCCTGGCGGCGGAATTTGCCGCTGCGGTCAGGAGGGACTGTCAAAACTTTGGGTTGATTGTGGATTTGTCCCATATACCGCTGACGCATGAAAGCACAGAACATGTGGTACATGTTTTGAGACCCTATATTACACATTTTCACATTGGAAATGCGGTCCTTTACCGGGAAAGCCCGGCTTACGGTGATCAGCATCCCAGATTTGGCTATCCGGCCGGCCAAAATGACGAGGCGGAGGTGGCGGCGTTTCTGCGTATCCTGCAGACGGAAGGATTTTTGGACAAGAGGCTGCGGCTGCCTTTGTCTTTCGAGGTGAAGCCAAGAAAAGAGGAATCTGCCGATATTATTCTGTGTAATTGTAAAAGGACGCTGAATTCCGCCTGGCGAAGATTAAATGGGGATTGGGGATGATTTGATTGCCAATGATCAGAATAAAGAGTATGCTTGCACATTCTATATAAAAAATGATATTGTTATATTAAGAATGAATGGTTTACCAATATAGGATAAACGAATAAGGCAGTGAGAGGAATGAGTATGGAACTGACAAATGCGAACAGCAGACTGGATATCTGCCGATCCACAAGTGAAAGGGTATGTGAAATATTAAGACAGGCTGTCTGGGATCATACGCTGACGGCGGGGGAACGGCTCGTGGAGGCCAAGCTCGCAAAAACTCTGAATATCAGCATCACACCGTTGCGGCAGGCCTTTATTTTACTGACGAAAGAGGGGCTGTTGACCTCCTTTCCCTATAAGGGGACCTATGTGACCTATATTACAAAGGAATATTGTCAGGACGTGCTCTTCGTACGCAAGCAGCTGGAGCCGGCTGTCTGCCAGGCAGCCTTTCCCAGGATAACGGCCCAGGATATCAAATACCTGAAAGGGCTGTGCAGACAATCCGACTATTATTATGAAAAAGGGGATAAGCTGGAAGCGATCCATTTTGATATCCTTTTTCATGAATTTTTCTTCAGCAGAGCGGGGAGCGCCCTGATGCTGGAAATGTGGAATATCCTGAAAAACAGGGTGATCGCGGTGCAGTCCTACACCAAGATCCGTGAAGTGGAAAAGGGGTATGTGAGCGCCAGACACGGCGGTATCATAGCAGCCCTGGAAAAACGGGACCAGGAAGAGGCGATCCGATGCCTGATCGAGCACCTGGAAACTTCCACGCTGAACTACAACTTCCCCAGCGAGGACGAAGTAGAGTACCGCTGATCTGGACTTGTTCCAGCCAGTCTTCTATTATGGTTGTCAGGCGTTTTTGGGTATGCTATAATACTTTGTATTGTAGCATACCTTTTACCATTTAATAGGAGATTTTCAACCGGAGGCGGATTCATTTGGAAATAAAATTTGATGTAAAAATGACAGCGCAGACCATGTACGATTTTATGCTGTACCATTCCTACCGGAATTTTCAGGGAGTATTCGGTACCTTCCTGGGAGTTGCCGTGCTGATCCTGGCTATAATGACATTCGGTGATGTTTCCACCGGCTATACCATCCTGTATCTTGCCTTTGCCGTAATCTTTCTGGTATACACGCCATTAGGACTGTACACCAAGGCAAAAAGGCAGGTGGCCATGACCCCGGCATTCAAAAAACCCATCACCTATATCTTAAACCCGGAAGGAATCGCCACAGAACAGGACGGCAACAAAGCGCAGGCGAAATGGTCGGATATTTACAAAGTGCGCAAGACGAAAAAGTCCCTGCTGCTCTATCTGAATAAAGTAAACGCGGTGATACTTCCGGTCGAGAGCATGGACGCCCGGTACGGTGAAGTGGTCGCGTGCATCAGGGAGCATATCCCGGAGAACAGGGTCCGGATAAAAGAAAGCGGAAAGACAGGAACATAACTATGGTAATCGAAACAAACCGGCCGGAGGATACCTTTGCGCTGGGCAGAAAGGTCGGAGAACAGGCCGGGGCCGGACAGGTCTATACCCTGGTGGGGGATCTGGGTGTCGGAAAAACCGTTTTTACACAGGGGGTTGCGCGTGGACTCGGAATAACAGAACCCATCAGCAGCCCTACCTTTACGATTATACAGGAATATGAGGAAGGGCGTCTGCCTTTCTATCATTTTGATGTGTACCGGATTGGGGACATAGAGGAAATGGAAGAGATTGGCTATGAAGACTATTTCTACGGTGAGGGCATCTGCCTGGTCGAATGGGCTAATCTGATCGAAGAACTGATCCCTGGGGACGCAGTACATGTGACGATTGAAAAAGATCTGGAGAAGGGATTTGACTACCGCCGGATCACGATCACAGGAGGAATCGACCTATGAAAATTCTGGCACTTGACAGCTCCGGGCTGGTAGCGACGGTGGCTGTGGTAGAAGATGACAATCTTCTGGCAGAATATACGGTAAATTATAAAAAAACACATTCCCAGACGCTGCTGCCCATGCTGGACACGATCGCATCCATGATTGAACTGGATCTGGACAGCATCGATGCGATCGCGGTGGCCAAAGGCCCCGGCTCCTTTACAGGGCTCAGGATCGGCTCCGCCACAGCCAAGGGACTGGGCCTGGCGCTTGACAAGCCATTAATCGGGGTTCCCACAGTGGACGGGCTGGCCTATAATCTGTATGGAACGGACAAGCTGATCTGTCCGCTGATGGATGCCAGACGCAGCCAGGTCTATACGGGAATCTATGAATTTATAAAAGAAGAATTTCACGTACTAGACGCCCAGATGGCGGTACCGGTCGAAGAAATCGCGTGCCGGCTGAACAGCTATGGCCGGGAAGTTATCTTCCTGGGTGACGGGGTGCCGGTATTTTCCGAAAGGCTGGCAGAGCTTATGCAGGTGCCGTATTCCTTCGCGCCGGCTCATATGAACAAACAGCGGGCGGCCGCAGTGGCCGTACTGGCGCTATCCTACGCGAAAGCCGGAAAAATAGAAAGCGCGGAACAACACATGCCGGATTACCTTCGGCCTTCCCAGGCAGAACGGGAACGTGAGGAAAGGAAGAACGCCGGAAAATGCTGACAGTGCGCCCAATGGAAGCAAAAGACTTACGCCAGGTAACTGCGATAGAGAAGGAAACTTTTTCGATCCCATGGTCCGAGAAAGCTTTCCTGGATAGTTTGAGCCTTCCCTATACGATCTATCTGGTGGCGGAAACGCCGGATGCGCAGATCGCGGGGTATTGCGGGCTGTATCAGGTATTCAGTGAGGGAGAGATCACTAATGTGGCTGTGGCATCCGTATACCGCAGGCAGGGGGTAGCCGAGACTATGCTCACAGAGCTGCTGGAACAGGGAAAACAGATGGGAACCGAGAGCTTTTTTCTGGAAGTGCGCCGGAGTAATCTGCCGGCTCGCAGACTATACGAAAAGCTGGGATTCTGCGGGGATGGGATCCGCAAAAATTTTTATGAAAAACCTAAGGAAGATGCAGTTATTATGTGGAAGCGTTGATAATAATTCCCACTAGGAACAAAAGCAAAAAGCCGATATAATGAAGACAGATAGAAAACATGACAGCAGGTTTGAAATCAGGGAGGAATCGGCATGCGTAAATACAAAGAGAAACGAACATTTTCCGTAGAGAAGATCTACTGCAATATGTGCGGAAAAGAAATGACCGTCGTGAACGGAGTGATCCGGGAGGGGGTACTTTCCGTGGACAAGTCCTGGGGGTATTTTTCCGATAAGGATGGGCAGGTGCATTCCTTCGATCTGTGCGAGGAGTGCTATAATCAGTTGATTGGGAATTTTAAAATTCCAGTTGAAATTGTAAAAGAAAAAGAATTAATATAGAAGAAAAATGGAAAGAAGCAGGAAAGCTCTTAAGCCGGAAGGAAAAGGTTAAGAGCGATAATGGAGGAACCATGCTGGATGTTTGTTTGTTAGGAACAGGAGGAATGATGCCGCTGCCCCGCCGGGCGCTGACGTCGTTAATGACTCGGTACAACGGGAGCAGTATACTGATCGACTGCGGGGAAGGAACCCAGGTCGCAATAAAAGAAAAAGGTTGGAGCTTCAAGCCCATTGATGTGATTTGCTTTACGCACTACCATGCAGACCATATCAGTGGGCTTCCGGGCTTATTGCTGACCATTGGAAATGCAGAACGCACGGAGCCCATCACCATGATCGGTCCGAAAGGGCTGGAACGTGTGGTATCTGCCCTTCGGGTGATCGCGCCGGAGCTGCCGTTTCCCATCGAGTATATCGAGCTGAACGGACCGGAACAAGAGATCGAACGCGGCGGCTGCCGGATTCGGGCGTTCCGGGTCAATCATAATGTGGTCTGCTATGGTTATACCGTTGAAATCGACCGGGCAGGCAGGTTTCAGGTGGAGCAGGCACAGAAGTGTATGATTCCCCAGAAGTTCTGGAACAAACTGCAAAAAGGCGAGACCATAGAAGACAGCGGACAGGTGTATACACCGGATATGGTTCTGGGCCCGCCGCGAAAAGGAATAAAGCTGACCTACTGTACGGACAGCCGGCCGGTAGCCGCCATCGCGGAGCATGCGCAGGAGTCCGATCTGTTTATCTGCGAAGGCATGTATGGAGAAAAAGGAAAAGAATCCAAAGCTGCCGAATATAAGCACATGACTCTCTATGATGCGGCAGAACTGGCTAAAAGTGCGCGGGTGAAAGAGCTTTGGCTGACGCATTACAGTCCGTCGCTGATCCATCCGGAAGAGTTTGCGGCTGATGTGCAGCAAATATTTCCGAACAGTGTGATCAGCAGAGACCGGAGAAGTACGACATTGGAATTTGAAGAGGGGAAATAAACGTGGAAAATGATGTGTTACTTTTGGCAATCGAGAGCTCCTGTGATGAGACGGCCGCTTCTGTAGTAAAAAACGGAAGAACCGTGCTGTCAAATGTAATCTCTTCCCAGATCGAACTGCACAAGCTCTATGGCGGCGTGGTTCCGGAGATCGCATCCAGAAAGCATATTGAGAAAATCAATCAGGTTATCCAGGAGGCCCTGGATACTGCAGGGGTCACCCTGGATGACTTAAGCGCCATAGGGGTTACCTATGGGCCCGGGCTTGTGGGTGCTTTACTGGTGGGCGTCGCGGAGGCAAAAGCCATCGCTTACGCTAAAAAGCTGCCGTTGGTGGGAGTCCATCATATCGAAGGGCATATCTGTGCCAACTATATTGAGAATCAGGACCTGGAACCACCGTTTCTGTGTCTGGTGGTGTCAGGGGGTCATACCCACCTGGTCCGTGTGAAGGATTACGGAGCGTATGAGATCCTGGGCAGGACCAGAGATGATGCGGCGGGAGAAGCCTTCGACAAGGTGGCCAGGGCCATCGGTCTGGGGTATCCCGGTGGGCCTAAGATCGAAAAACTCGCGAAGGAAGGCGATCCCCATGCGATCCCGTTCCCAAGGGCGAAGATAGAAGAATGTGCCTATGATTTCAGCTTCAGCGGACTGAAATCCGCAGTGCTGAATTATATGAACGGCTGTAAAATGAAGGGGGAGACGGTCAGCGAAGCTGATATCGCGGCTTCCTTCCAACAGGCAGTCATCGACGTACTGGTACGCAACGCCATGCAGGCGGTAGAGGACTATCAGGCGGACACTCTGGCCATCGCCGGAGGGGTCGCATCCAATGGGACATTACGGGAAGCAGTTCGAAAAGCCTGTCAGGAGAAGGGGGTGCGCTTCTGTCATCCGTCGCCGATTCTGTGTACCGACAACGCCGCCATGATCGGAACGGCCGCTTACTATGAATATAGAAAAGGAGTGCGGCATGGCTGGGATCTGAATGCCGTGCCCAACCTAAAGCTGGGTGAACGCGTATGAAAA
Organism: Diplocloster hominis; assembly: GCF_032380655.1. Lineage (NCBI taxonomy): Bacteria > Bacillati > Bacillota > Clostridia > Lachnospirales > Lachnospiraceae > Diplocloster > Diplocloster hominis. The sequence continues at coordinate 186,577 of NZ_JAWDIY010000010.1, forward strand.
AGGACCGGTGTATCGCCATCGTGCTGGCAGCGGGTAAAGGGAAACGGATGGGAAGTGAGATACAGAAGCAATATCTTCTTCTGAATGGCAAGCCCATGATCTGGTATTCGCTGGATACTTTTCAGAAATGTGAACTGATCGATGAAATAATCCTGGTGACCGGGGCAGGGGAAGAGGAATACTGCCGGCGGGAAATCGTAGAAAAATATCGGTTTTCAAAGGTGGTGTCTGTGATCCCTGGCGGCAGGGAGAGATATCATTCGGTAGCCAATGGCCTGCATGCCATATCGGAATGCGATTATGTGTTTATACATGACGGGGCCAGGCCCTTTCTAACCGGAGATATCATAGACCGGGTATATGCGGCTGTAAAAAAGTATCAGGCCTGTGTCGTGGGAATGCCGGTGAAAGATACGATCAAAGTGGTGGACAGCCAAAGCTTTGCTGTGGATACGCCGGACCGGAGCGCTTTGTGGCTGATACAGACGCCGCAGGTATTTTCCTATGAGTTGATCCGGAAGGCCTATGACTTACTGCTGGAACAAGGGGATGAGGCGGCTGTGACGGATGACGCCATGGTAGCGGAGCTTCTGCTGGGGACGAGGGTAAAGTTAGTTGAGGGCTCTTATCGGAATATCAAAGTAACCACGCCCGAGGACTTGAAGATCGCGGAGGCATTCTGCCCGCAGGTTTAACAATATTGCAAGTTTTGTGATAGGGCAGGCTGAGTGATAGGGTAGGCTGAGTGATAGTGCAGGCTGAGTGATAGTGCAAGGCTTAGCAATAGTAAGAGAAGATACCTTACAGCATAATGTAATTTACATAAAAAATATCAGAGCCCGAAAAAACAGAAAAGATGATGTATAGAATCAGGATTTCGTGTTAAACTTCTAAATACTGGCGCCCGGTAAGGGCAGTCCCGCTGAGATAGTAACTTCTGTTTTCCGGCAGCGCAGGCTGATAATTCAAGCAGCATGAAAGCTTAAAATGCGACAGAAATCAGAAAATATGGCAGTAATATTGGTTGTAAACCGCATGTTTTCAGGCATGGAATCACTTACTGGAAAAAAATGAAAAACTAAGTAGAAAAGTAGTTGACAGGCAGAAAATGTGATGGTAGAATATTAGTTGCCGCTGAACAGCGGACAACTTGGAGAGGTGTCCGAGTGGTTTAAGGAGCTGGTCTTGAAAACCAGTGACTCCGCAAGGGGCCGTGGGTTCGAATCCCACCTTCTCCGCTCATAAACAGCCGCTTTTGTTGTTCTGGAGGCGGTCTCATATAAATATTTGATTTGGCTATATTTGGAGAAGTACCCAAGCTGGCCGAAGGGGCTCCCCTGGAAAGGGAGTAGGTCGTTAATAGCGGCGCGTGGGTTCAAATCCCACCTTCTCCGTTGTTTGGAAAAGCTTTTAAAAAAGAATATAAAAAAATGGAAAAAAGTAGTTGACAAAATACATCGGACCATGGTAATATATTCGAGCTGACCCAAACGAGGAAAGCAAGGTTCTTACCGAGAACCGCTGATGAACATTGATAACTAAACAGTGAAACAACCCTGAAAATTCTAAAAAAGAATTTCAGAAACGAACGCTTTCCTATTATAGAAGCGACCAAATGCAAAAGCGATTTTGTAGACGAGAGCGGAAGATGGGAAGCAACCTTAAAACAGTATGACGGAAAGATAGCTAGTAGTTATCTTGACGGAATCAAACACTTAAACATGAGAGTTTGATCCTGGCTCAGGATGAACGCTGGCGGCGTGCCTAACACATGCAAGTCGAACGAAGCACTTATAATGATTCCTTCGGGATGAAGAATTTGTGACTGAGTGGCGGACGGGTGAGTAACGCGTGGGTAACCTGCCTTATACAGGGGGATAACAGTTAGAAATGACTGCTAATACCGCATAAGCGCACGGTCTCGCATGAGACAGTGTGAAAAACTGAGGTGGTATAAGATGGACCCGCGTCTGATTAGCTGGTTGGTGGGGTAACGGCTCACCAAGGCGACGATCAGTAGCCGACCTGAGAGGGTGATCGGCCACATTGGGACTGAGACACGGCCCAAACTCCTACGGGAGGCAGCAGTGGGGAATATTG